>JAWXAU010000175.1 GCA_034439655.1 Bacteroidota bacterium
CCATGAAACCGCCCTCAAGTCCTTCTTCGGCAATAAAAATTAATTCTTTCATCATAGCACAAAGATAATCTCAAACATGTATATCAACCGAAAAACCCTGGCACCACCTTTTATGGTTGGCGATTCACCGCGGCGAACAAGACCACAGGCAGTTCATTTTAATCAATACAAAGTGCCACACAGATTTGACAACTCCTTACGCACAATCCATGCAGGGTTATCAACCAATTCGCACAGATTTGACAACTCCGTATACGAACAATCGATCCAGCGTAATCACCCAACTCGCACAGATTTGGCAACTCCGCATACGCACAAGGCTTGGATGAGTTGTCAAATCACCAACCCGCAAATCATCAACATCACCTACCTTTCAACTACAATTTTATTATATACTTTCCCTTTTTGTGTAGAAGTAACTATTATATATAATCCGGGAGCAAATTCGCAAGTTTCCATTTTTAATTGATCCGTATTTTGGCTTGCACTTTTAATTAATTTTCCTTGCGAATCAAAAATTTCAAAATCAAACTTTCCGTCACATTTAATATATATATATTCTTGTGAAGGATTTGGCCATAATTCTACCGCTACCTTGCCAAAAGGACTCTCTTGAATTGTCATCACCTTATCGCAAGATGCTTTGATATCTTGAGCTGATAAAAACCCACTTCGTTGAATATCTTGCCTAAACATTAACCATTCAGGGCATTGTCCCTTTCCTGCTTCCAGCATAATTGCTTTTCCGCAATTTTGGCTATCGGGAGTATAGGTTCCATAGCCCACTACCACAAAAACATCCATCTTTCCATTCTTATCAAAATCTGCCACCAAAGGACCGTGATTCACATCAAAATATGGAAGTCCCGAAGGCAAATACGATTTCAAATTTGTTTTCCAAAGCAGGCCTGTATAAGGCTCAACTGCTATCACATCACCCATATAATATCCAGCCACTAAATCTAAAGTATCATTTCCGTTTATATCTGCTATTGCACAACCTCTAAATGATGAAAAAGTGGTTTTATATGACCATTCTTCTTGTCCCGTTAAGCCATCGAGCACCCATATTCTTTCATCAAAAGTTATCCAATCGTTATTAGTTACTACTACTTCCAAGTCGCCATCATTATTAAGGTCGGCAATAGAAATTGGTGCCATATTGCTTTTTGGAATCATGACAGTCCACAGCACTGAGCCATCTTCCACATTTAAAGCTCTCACCAATCCATTGTTGGAACCTATTACATATTCCATTTTTCCATCTGCATCCACGTCGGCTATTGCCCCGCCATGATAAGCACTAAAAGAAGATGAGGAATCACTATTATAATTTGTCCAAATTGTATCTGCCTTTTGTATATCATAAGCCCATATATATAAGCCCCCTTTGTTAAAGTAATTGGCCATTATCACATCCAGCTTTCCATCATTATTCACATCAACCAAGGTGGGTTCGGTTTGTATCGTTCTTTTATTGGGCTCTACTTGTATAGTTTTGTACGACGAACCATCTTCTCCATTCAATATCCTTAGCTGTCCGCTGAAATTGCAAAAAAGAATTTCCATTTTTCCATCACCATCTACATCAGCAGCGGTAGGTGGCGAATCTCCGCCTCCTGAACTTTTGCTCCACTTGAGTTTGCCTGTAATACCATTAATACAAAACACCGTCGGGTTACACGACCCATTCACTACTACATCAAGTGTATCATCAGCATCCACATCCACAATAAGCGGAGCTACATCGCCACAGCCTTTTATATCATATATCCATTTCACGGAACCATCTTCTGCATTCAAACAATGTACTTTTCCATCATTGGTATAGGTACTAAATACGATTTCGTAAAACCCATCTTTGTCCAAGTCGGCGGATGCTGCTGACCCAAAAGCAGGGGCACCTATATTATATTGCCATTTTAAAGTAGGGAATTGTGCAAAACTATTTGTACCGCAAATACAAAACAACACTGCAAATATTTTAGCTAAATTTCTCATGTTAAAGGTTATCAATAAAAAACAAAAGTACAAATTCCAACCCCAAAACCAACAATTTTTTTGACAAGCCACACAGATTTCTGCCAACACAAAGTAGGATAGCTATCGTACTTGGATGAGTTGTCAAATCACCATCTCCTCAGCAACCACAATTGCCGCCTGCGAACCAAATCCCACCCCACCATCACTTTTATCCCCTCCAACCATCCATTTCACCGCGAGATGTCCAAATCTAAAATCATCAATCTAAAATCGTAAATATCTCCTTACTTTTGCACACTTATTTTTAAAACAGAATGGACAGAAATAGTTATATAGGTTTATTATTGATTGTAGCACTTGTTATCGGCTATATATACATGAACGCCCCCAGCGACGAACAGTTGAAGAAAGAGCAAATGGCCAAAGACTCCATTGCCCACGTGCAGGACAGCGTGCAAAAATTCGCCGCAAAAATCCAGAAGGATGCGGCCAAAACACAAAACCCCGATAGCCTCAATGCAAAAGACACTACGGCCAAAGTTTTTCAAACAGGCGATGGCAAAATGGTAATGCTCGAAAACGAAGAGCTGAAAATTTGGGTAAATACGCTCGGTGGCAAAATAGCCAAAGTGGAATTGAAGAAATATAAAAAGTCGAACAGAATAGACCCTGTTACTTTAATGGGCAGCAAGGAAAATGTGTTCAACTACGTGTTTAGTTCCAAAGACAATTCATTAATCAGTACTGAAAAATTATACTTTGAGCCTGTTAAAACTAGCCTCAATGTAAAGACAGGACAAACCGACAGCATCACCTTTAGAGCCAAAGTAAACGACAATAGTTATATAGAACAAAAATATGTATTGAACGGTGAAGGTTTCGGTTTGGGATATAGTTTCAAGATGAAGGGCATGGATTCTATTATTGCTCAAAATAGTAATTATATATCGCTGAACTGGCAAAACGAAATTGAAAAACAAGAAGAACATGCCGAAGCCGAACGTAATACCACTACAATATACTACCATTACGAAGGCGATGAAACAGATTATATAAACGAACGCAAAGACGAAAAGATGACCTTGTCTCCCCGCGTGAAATGGGTGAGCATGAAACAACAGTTTTTCAATACCACACTCGATGCAAAGAAATCATTTTTAGAAAATGCTACCATCGAAGTACTCACTTTTAAAGATACTTCTAAAATAAAAATATTATCGGCCAACCTTATGCTGCCCTATAACCGTGGCGTTGATGAATCGTTCGATATGCAGTTTTATTTTGGCCCCAATCATTATAATACTTTAGAAAAAAGTGGCATCGAAAACCAGCAACGTATTGTACCCTTGGGCTGGGGGATATTTGGCTGGGTGAACCGCGGAGCTGTAATACCCGTATTCGACTTCTTGGGCGGCTTCAATCTCAATTACGGTCTTATTATATTATTGCTTACGCTGCTCATCAAAATGGTTTTGTTCCCATTGGTATATAAATCATATATGTCCACCGCAAAAATGCGGATATTAAAACCCGAGATAGATGCCATCAAACAAAAGTATCCCAACGATTTTCAAAAGAGCCAACAAGAAACGATGGGCTTCTATCGAAAGGCGGGCGTAAGTCCACTCGGCGGCTGCCTTCCTATATTATTACAAATGCCCATATTAATTGCGATGTTCCAATTTTTCCCATCCGCTTTTGAACTCAGGCAGCAATCATTCCTTTGGTC
The DNA here is from genome assembly GCA_034439655.1 of Bacteroidota bacterium. Lineage (NCBI taxonomy): Bacteria > Pseudomonadati > Bacteroidota > Bacteroidota bacterium. The sequence continues at coordinate 3,713 of JAWXAU010000175.1, forward strand.
ATCCGATCTTTCTGCTTACGATTCTATCTGGGACTTTGGTTATGTGCCCGTCATAAGTTTTTTATATGGCGACCACGTGAGTTTGTTTACTATTTTGATGACGATATCATCCCTATTATTCACCATGATGAATAACCAACTTACCGCTGCCAGTGGGCAAATGAAGTATATGGGTTATATCATGCCTATTATATTTTTGGGCTTCTTCAACAAATACGCATCGGGACTAACTTGGTATTATTTCTTGAGCAACTGTGTAACGATGATACAACAACTCAGTATTCGCAAACTGGTAGATGAAGATGCATTGCATGCACAAATACAAGCTAACAAAAAGAAACCTGTAACCAAATCGAAGTTCCAAGCGAGATTAGAAGACATGGCGAAGAAAAGAGGCATTGACCCAAAGACGGGGAAGAAGAAGTAAAGAAGGAAGAAGGAGGAAGGAGGAAGGAGGAAGGAGGAAGGCCATACGGCAACGCCCTCTTACCCTAGTCCTTATACCATGCTCCTTAAAATTAAAAATTAAAAATATAAACTGTAAAATATCCCCTTATGACAACAGATCAAGTTAAAGATTTAAGAGGCCGCGTTGAGGCTTTGAGGAGATATCTTTGACGTGGATGATAAACTAAAACAAATCCAAGACGAAGAAGAAATTTCACATGGCCCCACATTTTGGGACGACCCCAAGGAGGCTGAGAAATTATTAAAAGGAATCAAGCTTAAAAAAGTTTGGACGGATGCATTCCTCAATATGCAAAGCCAAATGGAGGATCTTGATGTGGTTGTTGAACTTGGCGGAACCGAGGAAGAAGTAGAAGCACAAGCAAATATTTTAATTAAAACCCTAGACGCATTAGAATACAAACGTATGCTTAGTGGCGAGGAAGATGCATTTAGTTGTATCATGACTATTAATAGCGGAGCAGGCGGAACTGAAAGCCAAGACTGGGCCGAAATGTTGAGCAGAATGTATGTGATGTGGGCCCAAAAAAATGGTTTCAAAGTTTCAGAAATTGATAGGCAAGATGGCGATGGTGCAGGAATAAAATCATGCACTCTCGAAATAGATGGACAATTTGCTTACGGATATATGAAAGGTGAGAATGGGGTACACCGCATGGTCCGCATCAGCCCATTCGATTCCAATGCTCGTCGTCATACCTCTTTTGCTTCTGTATATTGTTATCCTGAGGTGGACGATGCTATAGAAATTGAAATTAAAGATGCCGATATAGAAATACAAACTTCACGCTCAGGTGGTGCGGGGGGTCAGAATGTAAACAAGGTTGAAACCAAAGTACAATTGACACACAAACCCACAGGTATTGTGATAGTTTGTCAGCAAGACCGCTCACAGCTTGGTAATAAAGAGAAAGCGATGAAGATGCTGAAATCGCAATTATATGAATTGGAATTGCGTAAGCGAAACGAAGCAAAAGCTACCGTAGAAGCAGGAAAGAAAAAGATAGAATGGGGTTCGCAAATTCGCAACTATGTATTTCATCCCTATAAATTAATTAAAGATTTGCGTACCGGAGTTGAAACCTCTAATGTACAAGTAGTGATGGATGGCGAACTCGAAGAATTTATTAAAGCTTATTTAATGGAATTTGGAGGATGATATGCCATATAGAAAATATAGGATCGATTGATTTATCGAAACCCCTCGATATATCATTAGCTATTACAAATGATGCAAATCAAGTAAATGCATTTCATATTCCCTCTGCACAAATAAAACCCTTGCAGGCAGGCGATTTTATTGGCTCTGTAGCTGAAGGCGGTCCTGTAAATTGTTATAATGTTTCTTTCAATCCGCATGGCAATGGTACGCATACCGAGTGTGTGGGTCATATAAGCCAACAGCACCAAAGTGTGAATGTAGAAGTAAAAGAATATAGTGGTACGGCAATCTTAATTTCAGTGGAATTGGTTCCACAATCCAATGGAAATAGGCTCATAACTTTAGATGCCATCAAACAAAAACTAAGAGAAACTATAATAAACCCTTGGGCAATTGTTATACGTTCACTTCCCAATAATATCAGTAAAAAAACAGAACTCTATAGTGGAAATAATCCTGGGTATTTTGAACCAGAAGCTACCGAATGGCTACGTGCACAAGGGTTTAAACATTTACTTACCGATTTGCCTTCGGTTGATAAAGAAGAAGATGAAGGCAAATTATTGGCACATCATGCTTGGTGGGATTATCCCAATACAAATGGTGAAGGTCGTTCTATTACAGAACTTATATATGTTCCCGACACGATTATAGATGGCAATTATTTTTTACAATTGCATATAGCCTCGATGGAGAGCGATGCAAGCCCCAGTAGGCCATTGTTGTTTGATATAATATAATTGTCGGGCATTGCTCCGTCATTGCGTCCCGCTAGCTATCGGGATCGTTATACTAAATGCAAATATTAAACCTTAAACTAAAAAACGGGGCGTGGCAATCTCGTGATATTGTCTCCGATTCATGAGATTGCCACGCAAATTCCGATAGCTATCGGAACGCTCGCAATGACGGTTTAAAAAATTCTTTTCGCCCAAAATTTTGCAATACCACATTCCTGTAGTTCATTCGCAGCAGCAATTGTATTTGATAAACTTAAGTCAATTACAAAAACGTAAAAATAAAGTTCCCAAACTATATATATTATATGAAAATTTTAGATATAAAAGCAATGCGTGGTCCAAACATTTGGAGCAATACCCGTTATCACCTTATTCAAATGCGTTTGGACTTAGAAGAGATGGAACAGTTTCCCACCAATAAAGTTGATGGTTTTCGTGAACGAATTGAAGCTATGTTTCCAAGTATGATAGAACATAGATGCAGCCCTGGAATTCGGGGTGGATTTTTTGCACGCATTGAAGAAGGAACTTGGATGGGACATGTTATTGAACATATAGCCTTAGAAATACAATCATTGGCAGGAATGGAATGTGGTTTTGGTCGCACACGCGAAACGGCAACTTCAGGAATATATAATGTAGTGTTTAGTTATATGGAAGAAAATGTTGGCATTTTTGCCGCCAAAGCTTCTGTTGCAATTGCCGAAGCATTGACCAAAGGTGAAGATTATGACCTTGCTGGCGATATACAAACCATGCGTGAACTTAGGGAAGAAGAACGTTTAGGACCTAGTACAGGTAGTATAGTTGACGAAGCAAAAAGCAGAGGAATTCCTTGGATACGATTGAATAAAAACTCATTGGTGCAATTGGGATATGGTATTAACCAACATCGCATTAGAGCTACTGTGGCAAGCACTACCAGCAATATAGCAGTAGAAATTGCCTGCAATAAAGAAGACACTAAAAATATATTAGAAGCTGCAAGTGTGCCAGTGCCGAAAGGGAAAATTATATATGATGAAGAAGATTTAAAAAGTGCTTGCGACAAATTGGGATATCCTTTGGTGATAAAACCTATTAATGGAAACCACGGACGTGGAGCAACGATTGGGATACAAAATATTGAACAGGCAGTAGAAGCATTAGCTATTGCAAAAAAAATATCTCGCGGTGTAATAGTAGAACAATTTATTGTAGGGCTCGATCATCGTTTGTTGGTGATTAATTATAAGTTTGTAGCTGCCGCTTTACGCACTCCCGCAGCGGTTGTGGGCGATGGCAAAAGTAATATACAAGAACTTATTGACATCGTAAATTCAGATTCACGTCGTGGTTATGGACACGAAAAAGTATTGACACAAATTAAAATTGATGAAGCATCAGAAAATATATTAAGAGATAAAAATTTAACTTTGGAAAGTATATTACCCAAAGGAGAAACATTATATTTAAAAGCTACTGCAAACTTGAGTACAGGAGGAACTTCAACTGATGTCACAGATATCGTTCACCCCGATAATATATTTATGGCCGAAAGAATTGCCCGAATTATCGGACTCGATTTATGTGGAATTGATATTATGACTTCCGATATATCACAACCTGTGGAAGACGTGCGTGGTGCAGTATTGGAAGTGAATGCAGCTCCCGGTTTTCGTATGCATTTGGAACCCGCCGAAGGGCTTGCACGAAATGTAGCTGCTCCAGTTATTGATATGCTATTTCCTCCGGGTAGAAATTATAAAATTCCTATTATAGCAGTTACAGGTACCAATGGAAAAACTACAACCACACGTTTGATTGCACATATTATGAAAACTGTGGGGTATAAAGTTGGTTTCACAACTACTGATGGTGTATATGTACAAAACCGCATGCTAATGCGTGGAGACTGCACCGGGCCTGTAAGTGCAGAGTTTGTATTAAAAGATCCCAGTGTCGATTTTGCAGTATTAGAATGTGCAAGAGGAGGAATACTTCGGGCAGGATTGGGCTTTCATAAATGTGATATCGCGGTAGTAACAAATATCGCTGCCGACCATTTGGGCTTGCAAGATATAAATACTTTAGAAGACCTTGCCCGTGTGAAAGGCACGGTGCCAAAGGCCGTGAAGAAAGATGGATATAGTATATTAAATGCGGAAGATGCAAATGTATATAATATGAAGAGGGAATTGGATTCCAAAATTGCACTCTTTGCACTCGATGAAAAAAATCCAAACATTATAGAACATTGCAAAACAGGTGGACTTGCCGCAGTGGTAGAAAATGGCTATATAACTATATGCAAAGGCACTTGGAAAATACGGGTAGAAAAAGTAGTAAATATCCCTTTAACTTTTGGCGGACGTGCTATATTTAATATACAAAATATTTTGCCCGCAGTGCTCGCTGCCCATTTGCGTGATGTGAAAATTGAAGACTTAAAATTGGCATTGGCTACCTTTATTCCGGGCACAGTGCAAACACCGGGTAGAATGAATTTATTCAAATTTAAAAACTTTGAAGTACTCATCGACTATGCACACAATACCGCAGGGTTTAATGCCATTAGCCGTTTTCTCGAAAAAGTAGACGCTACGCCCAAGGTAGGTGTGATAGCGGGTGTAGGCGACAGGCGTGATGAAGATATTATAAGTTTGGGTAGGGTTGCCGCCACCATGTTCGACGAAATTATTATAAGGCAAGATAGAAATTTACGCCACCGTACTGAGCAACAAATTATAGATTTGATGGAGCAAGGTATTAAAGAAGTACGACCCGATATGAAGTATACCATCTTCCGCAAAGAAACCGAAGCTATAGATTTTGCGATGAAAAATGCAGTGAAAGATTCATTCATTGTTATATGTAGTGATGTGGTTCCCGATGCACTAGAGCAAATTAAAAAATACAAAGAGGATGAGGATAAGTTTGAGTTGTAATAGCTATCTAATACCGAAACTCAATATATAATAGTCCAAAAGAAAGGGACTAAATGTATTGTAGTTCGACATTACCATTCTACAAACCAAATCCGCCACAGGCGGAGAACTATTTTAGTTTAAGAATTGGTATAAGAAATGATTACTTTTGGGTTGGAAATATGGTCTCCTTGTTATTGGTACTATTTACCTAATTGATTATTAAATAATACTTTTAAATAATACCCAATTCACCGTTACCTTTGACTTTTAAAAACCCAATTCACATGAAAAAAATATACATACTTATTATTGCAGTTGCAGTGTACGGAGCTTGTAAAAAGAAAACTCCTACTATTGTGGATCCGCCGCTAGCTTGCACCAATCCCACAAAAGCTGACTTTGAAAAAATACAAATTTTCCCGACTGATAATCTCATCAATATTGATATTTCAGCAAGTGCTATTGACCCCAATTCTGCAGCTATTATGGCAGCGATAGGCTCACCCGGTTTACACCCCGATTTTGGTAGCGGTATGTGGAATGGTGCTCCTATTGGAATTCCTTTTTCTGTAGTATGTGGTAGCCAAACAAAAGTACCGATCACTTTCAGGGCAAATAGTTATGATGGAAACTATGGTAACGAAAGTGATGCGGGCCCCTACCCTGTTCCGTTAACTGCTCCTATTGAAGGAAATGGCAACGGCGATAGCCATGTATTAACTGTAGATATAGAAAATAAAGTATTATATGAAATGTATAATTCCAGCCAAGCCGGAAGTGGATGGGAAGCTTCTTGTGGTGTCAAATTCGATTTGAAAACCAATCCCAACCGCACAGAAGGATGGACATCAGCAGATGCATCAGGAATGGCCATATTGCCCATATTGGTTCGTTATGATGAAATGGCTTCTGGCAAAATTGATCATTGCATTCGTTTCACGTTGAGCAAAGCAAAAGTATATAAAGGTTATACTGCCCCAGCAAGTCATAAAGTAAATGGAACCGGTGCTTTGAATTCATCATTGCCGATGGGTGCCAAACTCAGATTAAAATCTACTTTCGATATCAGTGGTTATAGTGCGAATGTGCAAGTAATACTAAAAGCTATGAAAACTTATGGTGTAATATTGACTGATATTGGTTCGGATATGTTCATTAGCGGAGCACCAGATTCACGTTGGAATGATACAGAATTGCAAACTTTAAAAAATGTAAAAGCTAGTAATTTTGAGGTGGTGAAAATGGGGGTGATAAAGTAAGTTATACCGAAACTCAATATATAATAGTCCAAAAGAAAGGGACTAAATGTATTGTAGTTCGACATTACCATTCTACAAACTAAATCCGCCACAGGCGGAGAACTATTTTAGTTTAAGAATTAGTATAACTTGCAACTTGAAAAATAAGCATTGAGATATTAAGATACATTAAGCATAATACAATATTTTAGAATTATTGGTTTGCATTGTCCAATAACGACATTGCCACGCCTCGTTTTGAAGAACGAGTCTCGCAAGGCCGGTTCGCCGCTTCGGCATTGACGCTACCTACCTAAACTTATAACCCAATGCATGGGTAACACGGGCATATATATATGTTTCATTATAAAGACCCAATGGATTGTTCAAATCTCTATAAGGTGATTTGCCGCCTTCCAATTCAAAAGTAAAATTTTTGATGGTATTACATATAATACTGAAGTTCATTGTTTGGCGGGTATTGCCCAGAGTATATACATTGGGTAACATGTGAGAATATATATAACCCACCGCAAAAGAAGTTTTTATTTTCTTAAACAGATAGCGTAGACGGGAATCCATGGATTCTGAAAAAGGTAGGGGGAGTTTTGTGAGGGGGTCAGTGCTGATATTTTTCGTGAATTGCACATCAATTCCTATATTAAGTGGTGCTATTTGCTCACGAATACCACCTGAGTATACCTTCATATTGTTGTTGTTAAAACTATATATTTTATCAATACGATCATTCTGTGTATACTGCAAATTAAGGCTATGCGACGATTTACCAGTGCGTAAAGTATATATAAGCGATGAAGTAAGTGTTTGTATAAAGTCGTTACTGATAAGTGTTTTTGATTTTCTTCCCAAATCTTCGGGAGAGCGTCGGTTTTGCAACATATAGTTTACCATCAGTTGTGGCCATTTCACCCCAGGTGAAAGTATATAAGTTGCGGTAACAAAATGTTGGTTTACGGTACTGTATTGTGTTTTAGAACGATTATTATCTTGGTACTGATATTTAAGAGAGAGATTCATTTTACGCTTGAACATATATAATTGATCCTGTACCGAAAATTGCCTAATATCAACTCTTAAATACGGATTTCCCAATGATTGATAGCCCGCACCAAAATACCTGAAATCGAAAGTGAGGATATTATTTTTGGGTCTGAGAACTAAATTAGCATACATTGACATGGCATTTTTAGCAGGTTTCACTGTAGTGAAGTTTGTGATAAATACCTTTTGAAAAGCAGCAGGGTCTACTTTTAAATTTGTACCTAATGCTGAATCTATTTGTTCTTTGGTAGCTGCTGGTTTAGAAGCATCATTGGTTAAGAAACTATATGCCCAACCCACCGTGACTTTCATCTTCATTTGGTTTGTATTAAATGTTTGGTCCGCACCTACCACAAAATTATCTTTAGGTGCTACCCCATATTTAATACTATTGGGATTATCTTTTACTTTCAAAAAATTAAGACCCAAATAAGTACCTTCTAGTTTATTGCCAAATACCAAACGCAAACCATTCATATTTCTTTCGTAGGTACCTGGTTGTATATATGCACCTGGCGAAGTAGATGCCCAACCATAATTAGGAATTCCATTCACATTTTGAGTAGAATCTGATAACCCTTCAATCGGCCGAGACAACTGACCCCGGACGGCTTGCAACTGGAAACGTTTAAAATTTAATGCAAACTTATAACCCCGCATTTTCAATCCTGTCAAAACTAATTTATCGAAACTGGGTGACATATCACCCCAAAGCAATTCTATTTTTTCGTGCGAAATTCCTGTTTGAAAATAGTTACGCGATTGCACACCTCTAGGTTTATAAAATTTGGTTCGTTCGTCGCTGGTTTGAAAAATCCTGAGTGGAAAAGAGACTTTTCCAACCCTAAGTTCAACATTGATATTTGCATTATTTGTTTCTGGTGGTTCCTGTCTACTCGCTGCTCCAGGCCCTGATAACTTTGTTTGCCGCGTATCGAGTACAATACTTCCAACTAGTGATACTGGCATCTTATGTTTTGGTTTTATCGAATCTATTGCTTGCCCATTTACAGTTGTATCAATTTGTATACTTTTATTTTCACGAACAAAGAAACGCCATTTTATTGGGGCCAAATATTGATACCCTTTTTCTTTGGCCATAATTTCAATATGGTGCTCTCCAGTTTTTAGCGGTAACAGATAAAGTACCGTGAGGTTATAATTATTTATCTTTACAAAAGTGGACACCAAATGGTCATCTATCATAATTCTTAATCCCGTGTTAGAAAGTTCGACAGTATTAATGAACTTAACAGAAATAAACAATTCGCCATCGTTAATAGTTGAGTCGGGTAATGGACTTAGAATAGTAAAAACGTCGTTATATTTTACGCCCAGTTTTTGTTGTTGGGCATTAGAAACCGATGGTAAAAAAGCTATAACTACAAACATGAAAAGCCCTGCAAAAGAACCAACCTTGTCATGAATACTTTTCAATGGCTGTTGTTTCATCTTGCAGGGCTTGATATATAATATTTTAAGATTAATTATTTGGTTAAACCGAAAAGTTTTTCAATAAACAAACGCATGCTTGCTTCGGTCATGGTGCCCATATAGGCTGGTGCTATGGTAACAGTAGCATACTCTTGGTATTCGCCAACTTTAGCAACAATAGCCGCACTACCAGGTGTGTTTGAGGCAGTAAACAATCCAGTATTGTCAATGGTACCTGCTGAGGCGGGAACCACTTTCCAAGATATAACTGCATCGGTAACAATTTCGTTGTTCACGGAGAATGCTTGTGCATTGAATTTGAAAGAGCCTCCCGAAGGAACTGTTGATTCTTCTGGCGTTATTTTAATATCGCTTACAGATAGTATTGGTTTGCCTGCAGATTGGTAACGGAACCAAAACACTTCACTCGATAATAGATTATTACCTGTTGAAGAAGTAATCATTCTTTTAATTTGCCAAGCATATAGTTTGCCATCGATTAAAACCTCCGCTGATGAAGGATATGAGAAAGTGGTGGTCAAAATATTTGATTGCTTATACATTGGGCGGTTGTTTGTTACTTCTTCTGCTGTTGTTTGTCCAGCCATAACTGGGTATACTGTCAATTCAAAATTATCTCCTTGAGAAAACCATTGGAAAACAGGAATTGGGTTACGAAGTGCTTCTGCAGGCATGGATATATTGCTACCTGGCGTAATTAACTCGGGACGGGTAGTAGGGTTTGAAAGTACCGTTTTGGCCGAACCTGTCCAGGTATTTCCCATTTGGTCAGTAAGTGTTAAAGTATAATCATAATCATCGGCAGGCAAGGTTCCTGTATTGATGGCGTTGTTAAAAAATTCTTTATTAGTTTGGTCTAAATTATAACTATCAAATTCTTTATTATTAAAAGCCAAATGTTGATTGGCTGATAAAGAACTAATTTTTTTAGTAGCAGTTCCTACTTTTCCAACTTTTTCGCCTCTAACAGAAAGGGTAGCAGTGAGGTTGCTGCGACTTATAGCATTATTATATATGCTCACCGAAAAAAGAACAGGTGAGGAGCCTAAATTATTGGGATCGAAATCGGAAATATTAATAGACTGAACAGGGTTAACCATTAAACTGATAGACAGCGGACTGCTATTAGATATAACAGAAAACGGTTGGGAAGCAGTATAAGTATTGCTGCCTTGGCCAATCGTCAAAATTCTATCGCCCGATGCAGCCGCATCAATTGCAATATTTACGATGATCATTTCAGGACCGGTTACATTAATATTATTAACATTGATACCACCTCCTGTAAAGTTAACATTTGCCTTGTTCATAGAACCGTCCCAATGTGTACCTGTTCCGCGAACTATCACATCTAAACTTGGTGTACCGGCTAGGCCATTTGCGGGCACAAAGGAACTAATACTGCCTTGTGCGAAACTGCTTGCAATAACTAGCGTGCAAGCAATAAGTGTAAATTATTTTTTTCATGATGATTTGATTATGTTGATTTTGTGATACAAAGGTCGGTATATAAAATATTGCACGACAACTCCGATTTAAGAGATATCTTACATATGATTTAATTTGTGATGAGTTTAAATTTACAGCCAATGATTTTTTATATGAGGTTTAATTGCATTCCGATTCGTGGAGGCTAATGAAAATAATTATTTGTTTAATCTTCCGATGCTATCAGGGTGCACAAATCTAATATATAGAATATGAATTAATTATCTTAACAATGTATTTTCTATCACTTGATTTGGGTTTATTTGTAATCACAAAAATACAAAATGATTTCACATAGACAACTTTTTTTATTGCACAATGCCCAAACTTCGCCTGCTCCGTTAATGATTGAGATAGAAAAAGCAGAAGGCAACTACTTGATAAACACAAGCGGAAAACATTTCTTAGATTTCTTGTCGGGTGTATCAGTTTGCAATGTGGGGCATAGGCATCCACATGTTATTAAAGCTATCACCGATCAATTGGGGAAATATATGCACACGATGGTTTATGGGGAATTTATACAATCGCCACAAACATTATTGGCCAAAAAACTCAACGATCACCTTAGCCCCAAATGGAATAACGAAACCCTATCAGTATATTATGGCAACTCGGGTGCTGAAGCAATTGACGGGGCTTTGAAGCTTGCCAAACGTGCCACGGGCCGATCGGGTATTATAGCTTTTAAAAATGCATATCATGGTAGCACGCATGCTGCATTGAGCTTAATGAGCAACGAAGAATTCAAAAATCCTTTCAGACCACTTTTGCCCGATGTAAGGTTTCTTGATTTCAACAATTTTGAACAACTGCAATCCATAAATTCTGACTGTGCTTGCGTAGTGTTAGAAATTATACAATCGGAAACGGGTTATACTTTGGCCGAAAATAATTGGCTTACTGCACTCAAAAATAAATGTACTGAGGTAGGTGCTTTATTAATCATCGATGAAATACAAACTGGATTTGGTCGCACAGGAACTATGTTTGCTTTTGAACAAACAGCTATTGTTCCCGATATATTGGTGTGTGCAAAAGGGATGGGCGGAGGTATGCCCATCGGCTGTTTTATAGCTGCCAAACAATTGATGGATAAGCTTAGCCATAATCCTGTGCTAGGACATATCACCACTTTTGGTGGGCATCCTGTATGCTGTGCCGCATCGATGGCAACAATGGAAGTAATAGAAAATGAAAACCTATTATATGGTGTAGCCGAAAAAGAAAATCTCATCCGACTATTATTACAACAAAACAAAACAATTAAAAATATCAGTGGGAAAGGTCTCATGCTTTCACTTGAATTTGAAAATTTTGAACAAAACAAAGCTATTATAGATAAGTGCATCGAAAAAGGATTGCTTACCGACTGGTTTTTGCATGCAGCAAACAAATTGCGATTGACACCTCCGCTCACTATTACCAATGAAGAAATTAAAAAAGCTTGCGGAATTATTATAGAGAGTATCGAAATGTGTGGTTGATTTCCCCTGTCCTTTATATCAGAATTGCGGTTGGGCTTGTCCACAAAATGTGTGCATTGCATTCAATAACAATATATATATAATTTGTTCATTTGTAGTTGAACAATTATCCCCTTTATTTCTGTGAATACTAGTTATCTTGGCAAAGCTGCCCTTATGGCGGTGGGTATTTTGCTGTGCCTTTTGGCATTGAGTATTATTCCTGAAAAGTATTATGATGATTTGGGGATGAAGCCAATTGACTTGCTCGCCGATATTAAAAAAACAAACGATCCAACACAAAAGCAAAAATCTAAACCAAAATCTAAACCTGTCATACCAAAACAGTTTGACATCCCTTGTCCCGAGAACTTTACTTGTATAGAAAATTTGAGCGAAGACTCTATTGCCAAAATACAATTAGCTGGATCAATAAGATTGATGCGTGACAAAAAGAAATCCTTCCGCATCGCATTTTTCGGCGACTCGTTTGTGGAAGGCGATATGTTAACAGGAGATTTGAGAGATACCTTACAAAGGGTGTTTGGCGGAGCAGGCGTTGGGTATATGCCCATCACCTCTCATGTGGCTGGATATAGAATTAGTATCACCCATACTTTTAGTAAAGATTGGATTACACAAAGTATAGTAGATCAACCCAAACCCAAAGTGAAATTTGGAATTGCGGGATACGTGTTTACTCCTACTGAAGGTAGTTGGGTGAAATATACGGGAGTAAAAAAAGCTAGGTTAGATAAATATATAAGGGTACGAATACTATATAGTGGGGCAAGTGGAGAAAAAATAGTATTGAACCATGAGCAAGATATAGTTTTGGAATCTGGTGAAGGAGTAAAAGAAAAAACAGTTGAACTAGACACCGTCAAAAGTATACATCTGCAATTTGCACAAAATGGGAACTTGAAATTATATGGTGTAATATTGGAAGGTACTGATAATGGTTTACTGCTCGACAATTATTCAATGCGTGGCAACTCGGGCATTGGGCAAGCCGACGTGAGCCAAGCTATGTATAAACAATCGGATGCCATTATTAAATATGATTTAGTAGTATTACAATACGGACTCAATGTGGCAAACAGCAAATACACCGATTATCAATGGTACAAACGGGGTATGGACAATATGCTAGAACATGTAAAAAAATCATTCCCCAATTGCCCCATATTGTTGGTAAGTGTTAGCGACCGTGGAAATAAGCAAGGCACTATGAAAGGGATAATAGAATTATTGGAAGTGCAACAACAATTCGCTCAAAAACATCACTTACTTTTTTATAACCTGTGGGAAGCAATGGGCGGAGAAGGAAGTATGGCTAATTTTGTAGATCGCAAGTGGGCCAATAAAGATTATACCCATCTTACCTTTGAAGGAGGAAAATATGTAGCGGGTCAATTTGCCCAAGCATTGATACATTCCATTAAAGAAATTGAGAAACATGATAAACCTCTTTAAATATAAATTAACAGAAATAAGAAGCGATATATATAATAATGTATCATTAAGAGGAATCCCAAAAAAGGCAATGCTATCTATTATATATTATACTCATAAAAGAAAACTGATAATATTTTTATCATTATATATATCTATTTCATTTTGCCAAGCACAAGATACCCCAGTATTATATAATTTTATCCGTTTCGATGCTGACACGATTAGCAATGCAAACACCCTCGATTCGCTATTTGCCAAATTACTGCGAATAGAAAATGGAAGCAGTGAAGTAGTGAATATTTTTCATATTGGCGATTCGCATATACAAGGAGATTACTTTACGGGAATATGTCGCACGCAGTTGCAATTAAAATTTGGGAATGCGGGAAGAGGAATGGTATTCCCTTACAAGGCAGCTAAAACAAATGGGCCAACCGATTACCGAACAAGCTATGGCGGTATATGGCAAACTAATAAAGCCATACTCCCTATTAAAGACAACACTAATGGTATATCAGGTTTTAGTATCAGTACAAAACAAAATGGAGCCTATGTATTGTTTGATATGAAAGGTTGTGATTCCATCAATACTTATCTAACGCAAGCCCTACTTATACCAAAAGATAATCGTGGTTACGCATATAAATTAAAGATAAAAGATTGGACCAATAACGAAATATATACAGTAAATAAGAATGATGATGAAAATTTACCTTACCATGTTGTTCAACTCAGCAAACCTACCTGCAAATGGGGGCTTGAATTTGAGGGGTGGGGACATGATCAGTTTGTATTGCATGGCATAGTGGCCCTAAGCAAACAATCAGGTGTATTATATCATAATATTGGAGTGAACGGTATACAAGCACATCAATACTGCAATAACCCAGATGTTTTTACGCAAGCTAATTCCCTAAAACCCGATCTTATTATAATATCATTAGGTACCAATGAAGCACAGGATTATAAAAAAACCAACGAAGAATTTGCCAAGCAAATGGATAGTTTGGTAATGACCAAAGCTCAATGCGAAGGTGTCCCAATTTTAATTACCACACCCATGGAATCGTATAAGTGGGGAAGGCCAAACCCACATGTGGCCCGTGTAGCTGAAGCCTGGAAAACAGTAGCCAATAACCGTGGGCTTCCACTCTGGGATTTATATACTATTGCTGGGGGGCAAAACAGTAGCTATCAGTGGGCACTCAATGGATTACTAAGTAGAGACAGGGTTCATAACTCCATAAAAGGCTATCATTTGCAGGGAGATTTATTATACCAAGCACTAATGTATCATTATCAACTTTATGTCATTAAGCCTCGATAATATATTAAAACAATTTATATATAATCCCAAAGAGCCATTAATTTTTAGCTCTGGGCTATTCCTGTTTTTATTTGCAGGATTTCTTTGTGGGTTTTGGATATTACACAAAAAGCACAATCTCAAAATTATATATACCATACTATTTTCCTTATTCTTCTATTATAAAAGTAGTGGTATATACTTCTTGATTCTGATTGGATCAACCCTAGTAGATTATACTTTGGCCAATATGATATGGAAAAGCCAAGACCCGTGGAGACGTAAGGCACTATTGGTATTTAGCTTGGTGATAAATTTAGGAATGCTAGGATATTTTAAATATACCAATTTCTTGTACGAAATATTTGCCGACCTCAGTGCAAGCAATTTCGAACCACTCCATATTATATTGCCTGTGGGGGTTTCATTTTTTACTTTTCAGTCCCTTAGTTATACCATAGATATATATAGAAAAGAAATTGAACCTGTAAAACATATTTGGGACTATGCATTTTTTGTATCGTTCTTTCCGCAATTGGTAGCAGGCCCAATAGTGCGTGCAAAAGAATTTCTTCCCCAGGTTGCTAAGGACCCTATCGTTACGGCAGAAATGTTGGGTCGTGGTGTGTTTTTAATATGTATAGGTTTGTTTAAAAAAGCCGTGATTTCTGATTATATCAGTGTGAATTTTGTCGATCGTATTTTTGATAACCCAACATTATACAGTGGTCTTGAATGCTTAATGGGTGTATATGGATATGCACTACAAATATACTGCGACTTCAGCGGATATAGTGATATGGCCATAGGCGTGGCTTTACTATTTGGATACGAACTGTGCAAAAATTTTGATTCGCCCTACCAAAGTTTAAACATCACAGAATTTTGGCGGCGTTGGCATATATCATTGTCTACATGGTTGAGAGACTATTTATATATATCATTAGGTGGAAATAGAAAAGGAAAATGGAGAACTTATTTTAATCTCATGCTCACTATGCTCTTGGGCGGGCTTTGGCATGGAGCAGGATTCAAATTTATATTATGGGGCGGATTGCACGGCGTAGCCATAGCCGGACATAAATTTTACTTGGAACAAAAAAATGCTTTGGCGGGGTTACAAAGATTTTTTGATACACGAGGCGGAAAAATTCTTGCATGGTTTCTCACCTTTCATTTTGTATGCTTTTGTTGGATATATTTCAGAGCCTCCGACATGAACAATGCAGCCGACGTGTTGGGGCAAATTGCTTTTGCTTTTGATATAAGTGTACTGCCACAGTTTGTGCAAGGCTATCCTTATATTATATTATTATTGGTGGTGGGATACGCTTTGCACCTAACTCCCACAAGCTGGGAGAAATGGGTAAAAGATGAGGTTGTTTATGCACCCATTTTTGCCAAGGGGTTTGCGATTTTGGTCGTAATTATTTTGGTTATACAAGTAAAATCGGCTGAGGTTTTGCCATTTATATATTTTCAGTTTTAAGTGCTGAAATATTAAATCGAGCCACTTAAACAAGATTGATTTTTAAAAAATTTGCTGTATAATTGTCACCATTATAAGTGCAATTGTAATACATACAAATTCGAAATCGAATTTAAAAACCCTTTCTGCTCTAGCTTTAAAGCCTGGAAGTGAGGTTATACCGAAACTCAATATATATTAGTCCAAAAGAAAGGGACTAATCCCCCCGCATCCCGATAATTATCGGGATTAAGCGGGGCTTTCGGGATGTAGTTCGGCATTACCAATTCTTTACCTAAAATAGTCCAAAGACTATTTTAGGTAAAGAATTGGTATTATGCCCATTGGAGAAGAACAATTTGAATATCTTTCACTTGGCAAATTGATGGCTAAAGTTAAAACAGGCAAGCATGCCAGCCGCGAGAGTATAATGAAAAAACTCAAAAACTAGAAAGCTATCGCCTCAACATTTCCCATTCTTCTCTTTTCATACTATACCATTCGGAAGGGATATCATCATACATAAAATCATTAATATATTTCAAGCCTATTTTTCGCAATACATTTTTTGATGCCAAATTTTCCTTCGCCGCTGTACCAACAATTTCTGCAAGGTTCAACTCTTCAAAGCCATAATCTAAGGATACTTTCGCTGATTCTGTAGCATAACCATTGCCCCAATATTTCTGAATCATCCTGTATCCAATATCATAATGGTTTGGATGGCTATTATGTTCCTCTTTTACCAATTTTAAACCAGTCCAACCCACAAAGTTATTCGTACTTTTTTCTATGATGGCTCATCTGCCAATTCCATTTTCTATATATTGCTGCCTCACAAAATTAATAATCTCTCTCGACTGTTCAATATTGGTGAAGGGGTTATTCCCAAGGTACTTAAGCATTTCTGGATCAGAATCAAGTTCAAACATTTCTGCTGCATCTGATGGAATAATTTCTCGAAGAATTAATCGTTCCGTTTCAATATATATTTTCATTTTATACTAATTTAAAGATAATTTATAAAATACTTTATCAATCGGATTCAAAGGAAAATAATTGGGCAAATCTTCTTTGCAAATTTGAATAAAACCATGCTTTTCATAAAACTTTTGTGCTGCTCTAAATTGTGCCATTGTGCCCAAATATATCATATCTGCCCCATAAGTTTTTGCTGCTTCCAGAGTCATATTCAATAATGTTTCTGAAAGTCCCATGCCACAAAAACTTTTATCTACAAACATTCTTCGCAATGCTGCAAAATTGTTTTTCATTCCAGCAAGCCCTGCGGTTCCCACCATCTTATCGCCGAGTACAGCTATCCAATATGGATTGGGCAAAATTTTAAGTATCGCTGGGACTTGCTCAGGTGGCAATGAAATGGATTCTTCAAATTCAGATGCAATTCCCTGCATCATTTCATCAATGCTATATTGGTGCTTTGTATAATATGGGATAATTTGTATCAAATAGTGCTGCAAAAATAAGATTAATCTAATTATATTTGTAACCCATAATATTAGACCATTCACCAAAATATGTCGCAAGCCAATATTACAACCCTCACCCTACGCATCGACTGGAGCGAGCTCGACTTGTTTGGACATGTAAATAATGTAGCATTTATGAAATATGTGCAAGCTGCACGAGTTAATTATTGGGAGCAAATAGGACTCTACAAATATTATACTGAACGTAAGCACGGCCCCATGCTGGCATCAACGTATTGTGAGTTTAAGAAGCCCTTGTTTTATCCAGGAGATATTATGATACATTCACAAATGGAGTTTATCAAAAACTCAAGTTTTGGAATTGTACATCAAATATATAATAGCCATGAAGAACTAGCGGCAGAAGCTAAGGACGTAATGGTGATGTACGATTTTATTAGTCTTATCAAGATGCCGTTCCCAGAAGATATTAAGAAACTAGTTTCAATTTAGCATGAAATAATCTTGAAAAATATATATTTAATATTGATCTTCAACTGTTGTTTCCTCACTCTGTGGGCACAAAAAGAGCAAAAAATATTGATGCACGGTTTTCAATTTGGAATTAATGTTTATAAATATTCAGCAGCAAGTATTGGCTATGGTTATTTTTATCAACTCGGAAATGGAAAGCACATGCAAATATTGCATAAAAGTACAATTAGTACTGAGGTTCAATTAGGTAAACCCCTATTATATGCACCAAAAATCTCCCATAGTTTTATGCTAGTTACTGGAAGTATGGGAATAGTATTGGGTGCCGAATATATCTACTACACTGATTTGGAAAAACACAATCAAGTAATTAGATCGCAACTGGGGTATGTATTGCCACGATACACCATAGAATTGCTTTATGGCTATAATATAACTATTGATAACAAATCACCCCAATTGAAATACAATACCCACAATATTAGTTTAATTTTTTGGCCATTTAAAGATACCAGAAAAAAGGCAAATTGTAATTGCGATACGAACG
>JAWXAU010000176.1 GCA_034439655.1 Bacteroidota bacterium
AGAGTTAAAACCGGAATTGTTAGTTAAGTAGTAAATAATGGCAAAAAAAATCGGCTGAAACGGTTGATTTTACTTGAAAGTATGGTTTAACTTCCGCTACAAACCAAATCCGCCACAGGCGGAGAACTATTATAGTTTAAGAATTGGTATTATACAGCCAATCCCCAAATTTCAAGATTGCATTTGCCATTATCTAACTTGGCGATATTTGGCAAATTTCCCCATTGCACAAAACCAAATTTTCGGAATAACTTTATACTACTTTCATTCTGAGAAAATACAAAAGCTGTAATATTATCAATTCCCCACTGAGAGCAATGAGATATTGCATACTCCAATAACTGTTTTGCAATTCCTGAGCGGTGGTGTTGATATGAAACATATATACTCGCTTCCACAGTGCCTCGATATGCACAGCGTCCATAAAAGCTCTTTAAGCAAAGCCATCCCATTATATTTCCTTCTTCATTCTCATAAACCCAAAATGGTCTCTCATTGGCGGCAAAAGATAAGAACCACCCTTTTTTGTCATCAACCGTTTGCGGCTCCAAATCGGCAGTTGAAAGTCTTCCAGGGATACTTTCGTTATATATCGAAACTATCTCCGGTAGATCATTAATGGTCGCTTCCCTTATCATCTTCATCGTTATTGCTGTATTGCTTGTAAATATATAATGCAGTGACTCCCGCAGCTAATAGGGCCAATACTTTCACCAAATTCCACGACTTCATGGTTTCGATACCTAAAATAATAATTGCTGCCAATATTACTATAAGTCGTGCATATAAAAATGCACGGCTGTTAAATCGTTCTCCCCTTTGCCTCCTTCGCCACAAGAAAAACAGCACCATAATTACTAGGGTGCAAACAATTACTATTTGTTGGTTTTTGTCAAACATAACTTACTTTGCAAAGTAAAAGCAATTAGCACACATAACAATTATAATATCATACAGCCCATATTGTGTGGTAGCATCTTTTTGTTTTTACCATCAAGGGGTTTAAACAATTAATTTAACTTTGGGAGCATAGAATTTTTCAGCAGCAATTATAATTCATCGAGACTAATTATTTGTAGCTATATAATTTGCTATATTTGTATGCAATTTTGATAGCCACAAAACATGTTAAATCAATGTATCAAAGGCGATATTTTATATAATGCAAATAAAAAATGACTAATAAAAGAATTCAGATAATTAATGGCCCTAACCTAAATTTATTAGGGAAACGGGAGCCTGAAATTTATGGCTCAATATCTTTTGAACAGTATTTAGAAAAGTTGAGACCCCGGTTTCCTGAAATAGATATATTATATTTTCAATCGAATGTGGAAGGGGAAATTATAAACTGCTTACAGAAAGTAAATGACTATGATTCGGCTATCGTAAATTTAGCGGGCTATTCCCATACATCTATAGCCATTGCCGATACAATTAAAGCAATTAATAAATTGGTAGTAGAAGTGCATATATCTAATGTACATGCTCGTGAAGAATTTAGACAAAAACTAATTACAGCTTCTGTCTGCAAAGGAGTGATTGCGGGTTTGGGGCTTGATGGTTATGAGCTTGCAGTGCGGTTTTGCATTCAAAATAATTTTGCAGGATAAGGGACAAAAGCCCTAATTTCGCACCTCTTTAAAAAAAGAGATCGGGATATGGCGCAGTCCGGTAGCGTACTTGCTTGGGGTGCAAGAGGTCGTGGGTTCAAATCCCGCTATCCCGACAACCCAGCTCCTAGGAGCTGGGTTTTTTTATGATTCCATTTAACTTTCAGACAGCCAGTGCTATGAAAATAGATTATAAGACTAGCATGGATTATAAGATTTTAAGGGCTACATTTGCACCGCGGAGTGGAGCAGTGGTAGCTCGTCGGGCTCATAACCCGAAGGTCGTAGGTTCGAGTCCTGCCTCCGCAACTTTAAGGTCGTATTTTTACGACCTTTTTTATTTTGTAATGAGGCATTTCTCGGTATAATTTCCTTGCCTAAGTATATATAAACCGATGGGCAAATTATAGTCGTCCAAGTTATACTTATATATATTCTTGTGTACTATTTTACCATCCAAGGTATATATATCAAATACATAATTTTGATTTGAAATAGTTGCTGGAATTGGCAAGTTTTTAGATGGTTGTAAAATAAACAATCCATTTGTCATATCAGAAGCTAAAATGATTCCTGAGGGCAAGTTACAATAAAGAGCCCAACACCCCTTTAAACCTTTGTATTCGTTCACTTTGTTTTGTGGGTAGGTGTCATAAAACCCTGAAAAAACAGGGTTTTCAGGGTTATCAATGCTCCATACAGTTACACCGTCCTGATAGGAGCTTAACCACAGCAATGTGTTTTTTATATATAAATTATGTGCGATGGCATTTGGGTGGCTACTTATAGCAGTGATATAAAGCGGGCTGAGTACATTCTGAATATTATAGTTCTTGATACCCTTGCCATTGTTTTCGTCGGTAAAGAAAAGATAATTGTTGTAAACTATTCCTGAATGACAATAGCCTTGACCGGGATATTGCGTAAGTGAATTTAATAACTTGGGTTTATTAATTTTGGTGATATCATATATATACAAACCGTTATTTCCGCAAAAACAAAAAAGTGTATCATTAGCTATTGTAATATCGTGTACCATATCAAACATATATTGACCCGAACCATCTTTGGGTGCAACCAATGAATGTAACAAATATGGTTTCTCCGGATTAGAAACATCTAAAATATCGAGTGGATGAATTTGGTTTCCAATCCTATTTTTTGCAAGGAATAATTTATTGTTATAAGCATATAAGGTATGGCAATTTTGGGTAAGTGAATCGTTGCTATATACTAGTGAAACGGAATCTGGTAGAAACGAGAGGTCATAAATTTGAAGGGCTGCCTTTCCTTCATCGGCAACGGTATATAAATATTGGTTATTTATTGCGAAGTCTCTATCGATGCAGTTTTTGGAATAACCGGGTTTTGCTATTAAGAGTTTGGGAGCCGATACGTTAGTGATGTCGAAAAAATATATAGAATCAATACTGCCCAATATTGCATATTCTTTGTTGCTTCCTTGCTGATACCAGCCAATTACTTCGTTATACTGTTGTTCGCCAAGGGAGGACAAGCTATCATTGTCCCAACGAGACAAAAGATTGATATTCCAAGAAGTTTGAGAAAAGGAAAAGTTTTGGCAGCAGAGAAAAAAAAATATTAAATAAATGCGTTTCAAGGAAAAACTAGTTGAAACGATAGGGAGCTATCAGCTCGAATTCAGGGATTTCCACCTCGAATAATTTGCCATCCGATTTGCGTTCGAAAGTATAAGTGCCATGCATTTTGCCTATGTCGACAGTAAGGTGGCAACCAGATATATATTGATGGCTTTCGCCAGGCATTAGTGAGGGTTGCTTACCTACTACGCCTTCGCCTTCTACTTCACGCTTTTGCCCTTGCCCATCAATAATATACCAATGCCTTTGGAGCAGTTGCACTTGATAATCGCTAAAATTTTCGATGGTGATTTGATAAGCAAACTGAAAAATGTCAGGCCATGTTTGCATCGAAACTCCTTGGAATGCTTTAGACACAGTAATTTTAATGTCGTGGGTAATTGCTGTAGGCATAATTATATTCTCCTTTGTTATTTCATTTATAATGTTTTACAGAAACTTTCTCAAATAAATAATGTTCAATTATGAACATAAGACCACACTAAACCAAAAAAGGTTGCATGTGTTTTTTCAACCATGTTTCCCCAAGGGGCTTAACCCAACTATTTTGTAAATCGGAAAGCCTTGATACAGTAAGATCGTAAGTGAAGTTTGCAGAAGTATACACTCCTGTTTTTAGTGTTGACATTTTTTCAATTTTAATTTTATTGTCCGAAACCATGGGGATTTGCAAGCGGTTAAAAAAATCTAGCCCAAGTTGCTGCCCTACATTTTGTACAAAATGAACACTTTTGTCAATACCACAGCCGCTTGCAGCGTTAAAGGCCTCATTGGCTGCAAGAACCCAGAAATATTGGTGAAGCACACCTGCTTTTGCTTGCATGTCGTGGCCATGTACAGTCCACTGCTCGGTGAATTTGTCTGATTCAGCATCAAGCCAAATGACTTCTCGATCAGTTAATTGCCTATCGGCGAAGTATACCCATACTCTACTATCAGCAGGTAGGTTTTTGAAATCGGAGATATCCATATATAAAATATAACATCAAAATTACGCAAGATGTTTGTTCGATGTGCATTGGTGAGTAGTTTTGCGGCAATAATTATTTTTAATATACCTTACTTAATGAATTTTAAATTAAAGAATTTACCCAAACGTGTTGCAAAGCCAAGGGAAAACGGCATCACGATGGTGATGGATAAAGGAATGGGGCTAAGAGAAACTGAAGACTTTTTGGAAATGGCCAGTAATTATGTGGATATTGTGAAACTAGGTTTTGGGACTTCGATGGTTTTGCAGAAGCTACAAGAAAAGCTCGACCTATATAAAGCCGCTGGCATACCTGTATATTTTGGAGGTACCTTGTTTGAAGCATTCATTGTTAGAAAGCAATTTGACGACTATATAAAACTATTGGAAAAATACAAACTTGAATATGCTGAAATATCAGATGGGTCTATAGAATTTTCGCACGATAAAAAATGTGAGTTTATATATAAATTGGCTAAACATGTTATTGTGATTTCGGAAGTGGGCTCGAAAGATGCTGAAAAAATAATCCCACCCTATAAATGGATTGAACTCATGAAAAAAGAACTTGACGCAGGGGTTTGGAAAGTTATTGCAGAAGCTAGAGAAAGTGGGAATGTAGGTATTTTTAGGGGTACAGGCGAGGTTCGCTCAGGGTTGGTGGATGAGATTTTAACACAAATCCCATCCGAAAAAATTATTTGGGAAACTCCGCAAAAAGACCAACAAGTATATTTTGTGAAACTAATTGGTGCCAATGTCAATTTGGGAAATATAGCCCCTAACGAACTCATTCCTTTGGAGACATTAAGGATAGGGCTGCGGGGGGATACTTTTCACACATTTATTAAACAACATACTATCAAATAATAGTATATGAGAAATAAAATATTACTATATATACTTTTTTATTTCTCAATTCATTATAATTGTTCGGGACAAAGCATGCCCGATAGTAATGCAAGCGGGGCCGTGAAATGGAAATATTATCGTACCGAAACCAACTTATACGAAGAAGGAAAATTTGTTTCAGGTAGGAGAGAGGGTGTATGGAAATATTATAGTTTCAAGCATATATTATATAAAAAGGAAAAATATATACACGGCCTCCGCAAATGGACTTATATATATCATTCAAACGGAAGAATGATTATATATATAAACCAAAAGGGTGAAGTGCAAAAACGCCCCGATTGTGGTTGTTGAGGAATTATAGTTCCAATAAATGAGTACATATAATCATATACTTTTTAATGATGTTGCTGATTTTTTCGCAAGTAAATTACCTAGTGCCATTGAGAAGATTGATTGTGAAATATACGCTAATGCAGACGTGGAAGTATATATAAAACGAGATGATTTAATTGATTCAGTGATATCTGGAAACAAATGGCGTAAATTAAAATACACCCTTCTCGATTGCATACAAAATGGTAAAAATCATATCCTCACTTTTGGGGGAGCTTACTCTAACCACCTGCCTGCTGTAGCTAAAGTATGTAATTCTTGGGGATTAAAATCAACAGCCTTTGTACGCGGGGAGGAGCTTTCGGCCAATAGTAATATACATTTGCAATATTGCAACTCACAAGTGATGGAGCTTATATTTATAGAACGAATATTATATAAAAACAAAAAAACATTGGTGTCGCAATATTACAAAGACGAAAGCAATATATATATTGTAGACGAAGGCGGTCGTGGATTTTTGGGGGCAAAAGGTTGTGGAGATATTATAAACGAATTGGAGTGCACTTTCGACCATATATTTGTATGTGTGGGCACAGGAACCACTCTTGCAGGTATTGCAAATGCAGCGGCAATCAAATTTGCAAAAACTATAATCAATGGAATCGTAGTATTAAAAGGTGCCGAAGAAATAGAAAATGAAGTTAAGGAAATGACGACGCAAAACAATTGGGTGTTACATCATCAATTTCATGGTGGGGGTTACGGAAAAACATATCCCGAACTTGATTCATTTATTGAGCACTATAAAAAAAAAACAAATATCCCTTGTGAGCTTGTATATACAGGGAAAATGTTTTATGCGATTGACCAATTAATAAAAGTGGGATATATAAAGAAAGGACAAAAGGTGCTGGCTATACACACTGGAGGCTTTGAGATATAAGTAGGTGTAACTTTGTAGAAGTATATTAACTTTTTTCTTAACTTTGCCCACAAATATTACAAAATTCAACATGGCTATACAAAGACCCTTTCCCCTGAAAAAATGGATTGATGAACACCGTCATATGTTAAAACCTCCAGTAGGTAATGTGCAAGTTTGGCAAGATGCTGAGTTTATAGTAATGGTAGTGGGCGGCCCCAATAGCCGTAAAGATTATCATTATAATGAGGGCGAAGAATTTTTCTACCAAGTGGAGGGGAATGTGGTAGTAAAAATAATTGAAGACGGCGTACCAGTGGATATACCAATAGATGAAGGTGATATTTTCTTATTGCCACCTCGCACTCCGCATTCTCCGCAGCGTGGCGAAGGCACAGTAGGCATAGTGATAGAAAGAAAAAGAGAAACTGCCGAACTTGATGGTTTTTTGTGGTACTGCGAAAACTGTGGCCAAAAACTATATGAAGAGTATGAATATGTAACAGATATTGTTGCACAATTGCCAGTCATTTTCGAAAAATTCTATAGCAATGAAATTAACTGTACCTGCCAAAACTGCGGTACTAAAATGGAGCGTCCAGTAAAAAGATAAACATATACTTAGGCAGACTGTCGACAAACAAATTTTGTTTGGTTCTTGTTATTTTATTATAATGGCATTTCGTGCAAAACTATTTCTGTATGGCGAATAAAAAAATAATTTTACCCCACTGCTCATCCTTAATTTTGCAGTGCCCCAAAAAAGATGAGCGACCCAATTAAACACGAGTGCGGAATTGCACTCATAAGGCTGCGTAAGCCTCTCGATTATTACCGACAAAAATATGGATCGGTATTATATGGCCTCAAAAAATTGTACCTGCTTATGGAAAAGCAACATAACCGTGGGCAAGACGGAGCAGGTGTGGCCACCATCAAGTTGAATCCTGAGCCAGGCTCGCATTATATTAATCGCCATCGCAGTAGCAACGGAAGTGCTGTGGCTGATATTTTTGCACATATATATAGTAATTTCCCCGAAAAGAAAGAAAAGGTAGATGATGCAGCATGGATGAAAAAAGAAATGCCTTATGTGGCTGAGCTTCTATTAGGACATTTACGATACGGTACACATGGCGTTAACAGTGAAGATAAATGTCATCCATTTATTAGAGAAAATAATTGGATGAGCCGCACGGTGGTACTTGCAGGTAATTTTAACCTCACCAATGTTGATGAATTATTTGAACATTTGGTTGAGCTAGGGCAACATCCTATTGAACGTGCCGATACTGTGACAGTATTAGAAAAGATAGGACATTTTTTGGACGAAGAAGTACAAGAACAGTTCCGCGGATTTAAATCAAAAGGATTCGATAATAACCAAATTACGCAGCTCATCGCCGAAAGTATACAAATACAAAATGTATTGAAACGAGCAGTTACAAAATTCGACGGCGGGTATACCATTGCAGGAATGCTTGGGCATGGTGATGCTTTTGTAATGCGTGATCCTGCAGGTATTCGGCCTGCCTATTATTATGCCGATGATGAAGTGGTGGTGGTTACTAGCGAACGACCTGCTATCCAGACAGCTTTTAATTTGCCTGTTGAAGCCATTAAAGAAGTGCAACCTGGCCATGCATTGGTTATAAAAACTGATGGCTCGTATGCGGAGCATAAAATCTGTGAATCTGTCGAACGTAAATCCTGCTCGTTCGAGAGAATATATTTTTCCCGTGGCAATGATGCCGATATATATAAAGAACGCAAATTACTTGGAAGGTTATTATCACCCATCGTACTTAAAGCCGTAAACTACGATTTAACAAACACCGTATTTAGTTATATTCCAAATACTGCTGCTACGGCATTTTATGGGATAATAGATGGCGTACTTGCTTGGCTTGATGAATACAAGAGAGAAGAAATATTGAAATGGGGGAGTGATATAACTTCAGAAAAACTGAAGCAGCTATTGAGTTTGAAACCACGCCGCGAAAAAATAGCAGTAAAGGATGCAAAACTTCGCACCTTTATTACTGATGATCAAAACCGCGACGATATGGTAGCTCATGTATACGATGTTACTTATGGTATTGTAAAAGCAACAGATAACCTAGTTGTAATTGATGATTCGATAGTGCGTGGAACAACTCTTAGACAAAGCATCTTAAGAATACTGGACAGGCTGGAGCCAAAGAAAATTATTATAGTTTCGAGTGCTCCACAAATTCGTTATCCCGACTGCTATGGTATTGACATGAGCCGTTTGGGCGAATTTGTGGCCTTTCAGGCATTGATGGGATTGCTAAGAGAGCAGGGCAAGCAGCATTTGCTAGACGAAACCCATCAGGCATGCATAGATATGCTTCTATTGCCCAAAGAACAAAATAGGAATCTGATAAAACCTCTTTACGACCTTTTCACAGCCGATGAAATCACTGATAAAATTTCGGAGATAATAAAACCCAAAGATATAAATGCAGAAGTACAAGTTATATATCAAACTATAGAAAACCTGCACCAGGCTTGTCCACACAATTTGGGAGATTGGTATTTTACAGGGAATTATCCCACACCGGGCGGTAACAAAGTAGTTAACCGTGCATTTGTAAACTTTATGGAAGGCAATAATGCAAGAGCGTATTAATAATAGTTGTGAGTTGCCAGTAGAGAGTTGTGAGACTTTTAAAGCTATCAAAATCTCTCACAACTGCGATAAATCATTAAATCTAAATTCACCAAATCATTAAATATATCATGGTTCCATTTAATACCGCGTCAATAAAAAAAACGACACAAAACAGTCGTAAAAATCCCGTTCTTATCTTAGCAAGCAAAAATGCTGATTGGGCTAAATTGGGTTTCAATGCACAAGAGATTGTATATATAAAAACGAAGATTAAAGATGAACAGGAGTTGATAGTTTTGAATGCGATTTCCGAAATTGTATATATTAGAACTATTATAGAAAGTAAAGACAAACCACAACATTATATAAACGAACAATATCGCAAAACTGGCAATACACTTTGTGGTTTACTCAACGCTGAGAAAATAGCTACCATTACTTTGAGCGGTGCTAAACAAGATGCTTCTTCTTTGCTATGTATTGCAGAGGGATTGGCTTTGAGTAGCTATCAGTTTTTGAAATATAAAAGCACAAAAAAAGTAAATTCGCTTAAATTAATTGAAATACTGTGCGATGGTATTACCGATAATGATATCGAAGAACTAAATTCAATTATTGAATCAACTTGTATTGCTCGCACTTTAGTAAATGAACCTCAAAACTTTCTTACCGCCACTGAGCTTTCAAAGCAAATTTCGGAGATGGGAAAGAAGGCAGGTTTTAAAGTAGAAGTATTCAATAAGGCAAAAATAAAAAGTTTGAAAATGGGCGGTTTGCTTGCTGTAAATTTAGGTAGCCAATTACCTCCTACATTTACCGTGATGGAATACAAACCCCGTGGTGCTAAAAACAAAAAACCGTTAATATTAGTAGGCAAAGGTGTGGTATATGATACTGGCGGACTTAGCTTAAAGCCAACACCCAATGGTATGGACACCATGAAGTGTGATATGGCAGGTGCGGCAGCAGTAGCCTCAACCATATATGGAATTGCTAAAATGAATCTTCCGTACTATGTTATAGGTTTGGTTCCTGCTACCGACAATCGTCCTGGTGAAAATGCATATGTTCCAGGAGATGTTATCACGATGATGAGCGGACATACTGTTGAGATGCTGAATGCTGATGCGGAAGGACGCATGATACTTGCCGATGCTTTGCATTATGCCAAGAAATATAAACCACAATTGGTAATAGATCTTGCCACACTTACGGGTGCAGCCGCAGCGGCCATTGGTCAGTATGGTATTGTAGCTATGGGTACTGCCACCGAAGAACAAAAAAACAAACTAAAAGCCAGTGGTGAAAATGTATATGAACGCTTGGTTGAATTACCATTTTGGGATGAATATAAAGACTTGCTGAAATCGGATTTAGCAGATATGAAAAACATTGGAGGCCCAGTTGCTGGTGCCATAACTGCAGGCAAATTTTTAGAGTACTATATAGATTACCCATGGATGCACTTTGATATAGCTGGATCCGCCTATACTTCATCGAACGATAATTATCGTGGCAAGAATGGAACTGGAAGCGGTGTGCGTTTACTTATAGATTTTATTAAAAGCGGATTAAAATAAATTTTTCTAGAAATCATTTATCCTATGCAAAAAGAAGTATATATAATTGATGCGGTTCGCACCCCGATTGGTAAGTATGCTGGTGCTTTAGCAAATATTCGTCCTGATGATTTGGCTTCAGATGTAATTAAAGCCCTTATCAAACGCAATCCCAATTTCGATTTTGCCCAAACAGAAGATGTGATATTTGGTGCTGCCAACCAAGCTGGTGAAGATAACCGTAATGTGGCTCGAATGGCTCTATTGCTTGCAGGCTTACCCACACATATAGGTGGGGTTACAGTAAACAGGTTATGTGCATCGGGATTACAAGCTATCGTAGATGCAAGCCGCTCTATTAAAAGTGGAGATGGGGATGTATATATTGCTGGTGGTAGCGAGAGCATGACCCGTGCCCCCTTTGTGATGTCTAAAAGTGATAGTGCTTATGGAAGAAATCCTGAGATATATGATACTACTATGGGATGGCGTTTCACAAACAAAACTTTGAGTGAATTATATCTTCCATTTACAATGGGCGAAACTGCGGAGAATGTTGCAAAAAAATATAATATTAGTCGTGAGGAACAAGACAGATTTGCATTTGAAAGCCAAAATAAATATCAGCGAGCACACGAGGTTGGTAAATTTGCCGATGAGATAGAACCTATACTATTGCCTCAAAAAAAGGGCGACCCTATTATTTTTAGCAAAGATGAGCATCCGCGTGCAACTAGTATAGAAGCACTAGCCGCACTGAAACCGGCATTTGCCAAAGACGGCAGCGTGACAGCAGGGAATTCATCAGGGATCAATGATGGAGCCGCAGCACTCATATTGGTATCCGGGGAATATGTGAAGGAGCATAACTTAAACCCCTTGGCTCGAGTAGTTTCAACTGCAGTTGCTGGGGTCGATCCCTCTATTATGGGCATGGGGCCAGTGCCTGCGGTGCAAAAGGCTTTGAAGCGTGCAGGGCTTTCAGTTAACGATATTGGCTTGGTTGAACTTAACGAAGCCTTTGCCTCGCAAAGTTTAGCCTGTATTAAAGAATTAGGGCTTGATCCATCAATCGTTAACGTAAATGGAGGGGCCATAGCTTTAGGCCATCCACTCGGTTGTAGTGGAGCAAGAATTTCGACCACACTTATCCACGAAATTAAAAAGTGTCCAAATATAAGTTACGGCCTTGCTGCAATGTGCATTGGAGTGGGTCAAGGTGTTGCTGTTGTTTATGAACGGGGGTAAACTTATTGTTACCTAATGGTATTGTAAAATGTTTTTTGCAATAATTTTGGCCATTGAAATTATTTATTAACTCACCTAAAAATAACCATTAAAATGAAACACGAACAAATTAAAAAATTAATCATTGCAGTTGCCTTATTCATTAACATAAGTGCATTTGCTCAGTTTACAGCTATCACTCCCACAGGTGGTTGTGCTAGCGGCGATCTTTACTCAGTTTACATGAAGGATGCAAACATTAGTTACCTGGCAGGATACAACTGCATTGTCAAAACCAGTAATGGAGGAAACACGCTAACTAATGTAGGTTCAGGCGTAAACACACCTTCCGATTACAGTTGGGGTAATTCCGATACAGCTTATTTTGCTAATGGAGACAATATAGTATACACTTACAATGCAGGTAATCAATGGTCCTATTTCCAACATCAACAATCCGGCTTGGCCAGTGATGTGCACGCTTTTTCTGGTTCGTATTTCATTATGGTTTGTAGCGATGGAAACATATATGAAACTATGGACGGCGGTACCACCTTTAATGCACTTACATCGGGCACTACTTCTAACCTTAACTCCTTGCATTTTGTAAGCAGTAGTTTGGGATTTGCCTGTGGCGATGATGGTGTTATTGTTAAAACCAGCGATGGTGGCCAAAACTGGAGCAAGCTAACTTCGGGTACTACTGAGGTTTTGAAATATATTTGGTTTGCCGATAAAAATAATGGATTTGCCTGTGGTGATGTAGGTACTATAATTAAAACCACCGATGGAGGAGCCAATTGGTCTAATATAGGAAGTGGGGTTAATACCCAATTGAACTGTATTAAAAATGCAGGTAACTCTACCTCTACATACTATGCTTGTGGCGATGGCGGCACTATTCTGAAATCGACCGACGGCGGTAGTAACTGGACCAAACTTACATTGACCAATGTTTCTGATATTTTAGAAAAACTATATTTTGTAGATTCTACTATAGGGTTTTGTGTGGGGTTGAATTATACCATTCTCAAAATGGATCCCTGCCCTACTGCCAAATACAAAATTGACCAAAGCACTATTTGCACAGGGAGCCAAACAACCATGACCAACCTAAGCTCGGGTAGCAGCAATACTTACTCGTGGAGAATAAACGGTATGGAGTTTTCTACTGCTACCAATGCCCAATACACCTTTAATACGACGGGTACTTATGCCCTTACTTTGTATGCCAAATCGGCGGTGAAAGCCTGTGACGACAGCAGTTCGCAAACAGTTACTGTGTTGGACGCACCTGCCAAGCCAACCATATCAGGACTTACAACCTTGTGCCAAAGTGGGGGAACTATAACCTTATTATCGAGTGCTACTAACAACCAATGGACGGATGGTAGCGGAGCAGACATTAATGGCGAAACCAACCCATCGTTTGTTGTATCGACAGCCGGCACTTATAGGGTGAAAGCTGTGAACGCCAATACCTGCTATACGATATCGGATGCAATTACTATTACCAGCGTACCTGGCAAACCAGTACCTAACTTTAGTGCTACTGCTACTGCTAACAATATTTCTATTTCAAATACTACGAGCAATGGTGATTGGTATGGCTGGTACATTTCGGATGTGGGAACTACCGCCAACTATAAACTTATCTCTAGCATAGCAAACCCCACTGCATATATGGTTACGCAAGGGGCAGGCACATATTCTTTAAAACTTGTTTGCTCAAATGGGTGCGGGTCCGACAGTATGGTAAAATCTGTAAGCACTACTTCCGGCATCAATGGTGCTGAACTGCAAGCTTCAATTGATGTATATCCTAACCCGGCCAATAATGTGCTGAATATTAAAACACAATTGGGCGAAAAAACAGTACTGACCCTGTGCGACATAACGGGCAAAATAGTAAGCACCAAAACTATTAACCCCAATACACAAGAAACAATGAATATTGAGAGCCTCGACAAAGGGGTATACATGCTCTATTTCCAAAGTGGCGACCGACGTATGGTTCAGAAACTTGTGAAAGAGTAAAACAAGTAGCATAGAAACACAACACTTTCACTAAAAATCCCACTTAACATGAGTTTTTGTGGGATTTTTTTGTACACTTAAATTATCGATACCTAATACCGAAACACAATATACAATAGTCCCAAAAAAGGGGGACAAATCCCCCCACATCCCGATAATTATCGGGATTAAGTGGGGCTTTCGGGATGTAGTGCGGCATTACCATTCTAAAAACTAATCAGCCATAGGCGGAGAACTATTATAGTTTCAGAAATGGTATTATTTACAACTTTGGCATATAGGCACTCAAAACATGATTGATAACCAGATGCTTGTGGTTGTGCCCACCGCGGCGGATTCACCAACTACCGCCGTGCAGCTTACATTAGGAATACATAAATGCCGCAAATTTACATTAATGTAAAAAAAATTGGTGGAAAATTCAACAATATATCTATTTTTAAGGATTGTACTTTTGTGGTGTTAATGCCGAATATAAAGTAGGCATTTTAAATTTAGCCACTATGACAGAAGAACTTATATCAGAGGGTAAATGCTTGTTTTGCGAAGCGGTATTTCCACAAAAAGAAATTGGGAAACATTTAGCAAAACACCTTGCTGAAATGCAAAAGGCAGATGTTAAGAAAAGTGTAGCAAGTTATTGCCATATTCAAATTGAAATAGGAGAAATGTTTCTGCAAATACTTGCAAAAAGTGATACTGAAATGGAGGAAATAGGCGTTTTTCTTCGAAATATTTGGCTTGAATTCTGTGGACACATGAGCGGTTTTGATCATAAAGATTTTGAAATAGAAATGGAAGATTTGGTAGAAACTGTTTTTGAAAATCGAACAAAACTGTCTTATGATTATGACTACGGTACAACAACCAGCGTATTTTTAAAGGGATTAAAAAAGTACAGTCTTTTCTTCAAAGAAAGTATAATTCTTTTATCACGAAATGAGCCGTTAAATCTTATGTGTGCGACTTGTAACAAGGAGCCTGCTGTATTTTTATGTAGTACTTGCTATTGGAAACAATATGCATTTTATTGTAAAAAATGTTCTACAAAGCATAAAAAAGTGTGCGACGATTTTGCAGATTATAGCAAGATGCCAGTCGTGAACTCCCCAAGGATGGGGCAGTGCGGCTATGAGGGAGGAAGAATAGATAAAAATAGAGACGGAACATATAAAAGCAAATAAATATCAAAAAATCAGAATGACAGACCAATATATAAAAAGTGGTTACCACATCACCACCGATCCTGATTTTCAAAATGAACGATATGGGAATGTGCCCGAATTGAGAGCACAGTTTGGTACCTTGTACTTTGAAGCTCAAGATAAGCATGATAAAAAGATAATTGATAAACTCACTAACCTTATATTTAAGCATCCCAGTTCCCCGCAGCTTAAGAATTTTTTGTCTGCTGCATATAGCTTTCAAGGTAAATATAAGGCAGCCCTTGAAGTAAACCAAAGGATACTTGCCGAACACCCTGATTATTTATTTGGGAAACTAAATTTAGCCAATGAGTATATACAAAATAGGGAACCTGAAAAGGTGCCTTCTATATTGGGGGAAACTATGGAATTAAAGGCCTTGTACCCTGATAGGGAATTATTCCACCTAGCTGAGGTAACAGGCTTTTTAAAGACAGCAATAAGGTATTATACAGAAATTGAAGATTTGGAGGCTGCCGAAATTCGCTTAAATTTTTTGGAAGATATTGCACCATATCACCCAGATACTGTTTCTGCAAAAGAATTCTTGGTCCCTTTGCTGTTAAAAAAGCCAGCAGGGCTTTGGGATGAAGACGAGAAAAACGATATAACGCCATTGTTTGAAACTATTGAACTACCTATGCAAACCATAGAGTCGCCTGTATTTAATCACCCCGCTATCAATGATTTATATAAATACGGTCTTAAGATTTCGCCAGAAATATTAAAAGAAATAGTAGACTTACCTCGTGAAACCTTGATTGAAGATTTAGAGAAAGTGCTACTGGATGCAGAAAAAAGATTTGAATATTTTGCTGACATGGAATGGGAAGATGAAACACATCATTTCCCCTTCCATGCTGTATTTTTATTGAATGAAATTCATGCAGTTGAAAGTTTCCCCCGAGTTATATTATTTCTGCAGAATGACAGGGATTTTACAGAATTTTGGTTTGGCGACCACAGTACAGAAACTTTATGGAGGTGTTTCTTTGGCTTGGGTTTTACACAACTTGAATTTTTAAAACAATTGCTTTTAAAACAGGGCGTTGATACATTTATAAAAGCATTAGCCTCAGAAGCACTGTGTCAAATAGCTTATCACTATCCCGAGAAACGAGCTGAAGTAGTAAATATATTTGGTCAGGTATTCAGTAAATCCAATGAAGCTCATAAAGAAGACAACCTAATTGATTCGCTTTTTTTGGGTTTAACTATTGGCGATGTAATTCGATTTGGGATGTTGGAATTGCTCCCTGCTATAAAACCACTTTATGAGAAAAACTATGTTGCAATTAGAGTAAATGGCACTTATGATGAACTTGTAAAACAAACGGCGGGGCAATCCTTCAGAGAGAGTTATGATACTGGTCAAGAAATATACGGAATCGTAGATTTGTATGCCCATATTTTAACTACTTGGCCTGAATATAATGGGGATGAGGATTTTTTTGATGACGATGATGAAGAAGAAGATGATGGTGTATGGGCTGGAATTGATTCTAATTATAAATTCCCTCCGGTTAAACCCAATGTACCTGTGTTAAGGGCCGAACCAAAAGTTGGAAGAAACGATCCTTGCCCTTGTGGAAGCGGTAAAAAATATAAAAAATGTTGTGGAGGGAATTTATAATATATTATAGTAACCTTTTCAATACATACGGAATTTTCTCTGCCACCTCACCAGACAATATATATTCCTTTTCTTTAGCTAATTCATCAGCGGCCAAGCCGTGGGTGAAAACTGCCGCCATTGCTGCATCCGAAGGTGTATAGCCTTGTGTGAGATTAGCAGCTATCATTCCAGTTAATACATCACCACTTCCTCCCGTGGCTAAAATTGGATTTCCTGTACTGTTAAAATATATAGTTCCATCGGGTAGGGCAATAGAAGTATGAGCTCCTTTTAAAACTATTATAATATGATAGCCTTTCGCCATTTGTATTTGCAGCTCGAGCCTTTGTTTTCCTGTTGTTCGCCGCGGCGAATTGCTATTACACAATCTTTCAAATTCTTTTACGTGTGGTGTTATAATAGTATTGGGTGTTAATCTTTTTAACCAATGTTGTTGTGCTATTATATTTAATGCATCGGCATCAAATACAGTTGGAATGTTTTGTTGTAGTGCCCAATCAACAAGTGTTGTTGCATATTCATGTTGACCAATGCCACAACCACAAGCTATTGAATTATATTTTTCTATATTGGAATCTAACATTTCTAGCCACAATGCTTCGGGCAATGCAGCGTGAAGTGCAAGCCTTTCGGTATCGGGCAAATGCACGCTGCATAAACCTGCACCACTGAGCAAGCACGATTTTGCAGAGAGTATCGCAGCACCCGTCATACCGAGTGAGCCGCAAATTAATAATGCGTGGCCACGGGTTCCTTTATGTTCAAATTTCTGATGGTGTTTGATAATGGGTTTTATATCACTAATTGTTATATAATGATAATTGGTAGCAATTTCTTTTTCATAGACTTTATCCAAACCGATGTCCAACACTTCAAAATGGTTGGCAAAATTTCCTGTATCAGGAAGGAGAAAAGATAATTTTGGGATTTGAAATGTGAGGGTAATATCTGCTTTTATTATGGCACCTTTATATAATGAAGTATCACACAAATCTGCTGGCAAACCGCTAGGAATATCAATTGAAATTTTATTTGCTTTTTGTTTGTTTAAATGTATTATAAAATCTGCTATCCAACCTTCCAAGGGCGTTGATAGTCCTGAGCCGAAGATGGCATCTATTAAAATAGCATCTTTATCGAAAATTGGCCAATTGGCATTATTATCTGATATATGTTTTACTGCAATATTTTTAGACAAATCTTTAAACCAAAATTCAAAATCGGGGGATGCATTTGTGGCATGTTCTACTATATATAGTTCTACCGAAAAATTCATCATATTCAGAATTTTGGCGATCACCAAACCATCGCCACCATTATTTCCTTTGCCACAAATTATATGATATTTTTTTGAATGGGGGATATTTGCAAACAACCAGTGTACACATTTTTCGGCTGCCCTTTCCATCAATAAATGAGAAGCAATAGGCTCGTGCTCGATGGTATATTTGTCCCAAGCTCTTATTTGGTCTGCAGTGAAAAGCTTCATTGGTTTTTTTGTTATGCAATGCAAATGTACGAAATTAATAACTGTAAGTCTGAGTTAATCGAAGACCTAACTGTTTGTATGCTTCAATAATCCCGAAATTATCGGGACAACACGACAAACGAAAGTCAGCATGACAGACTTAACTCAGCATGACAAACTTGTCTGATAACGACAAACCTACAAATTCAAATAAGAAAGTTCATAACTTTGCACTCACATGACAGATGAACTAATACCAACTGAAACCCTGTTTGTGGATGTGGTATTACCCTTCTACTTACCAGGTTTTTTCACCTACCGTGTGCCACAGATTTTTGAGGCAGAGGTAGGTGTGGGCAAACGAGTGGTAGTTCAATTTGGCAAATCGAAAGTATATGCAGGTATTATAGTAGAGGTGCACCATCGGGTTCCTACATTGTACCAAGCTAAGTATATACAAGCGGTAGTTGATGACCAGCCTTTGGTAAGCGATATACAACTTGCCTTTTGGAAATGGATGGCCTCTTATTATATGTGTACTACAGGCGAGGTGATGAATGCCGCATTGCCCGCAGGTTTGAAGCTAGAATCTGAAACGCGAATAATTTTGCGTGGTGATACACCAATCGATTATGAACAATTGAGCGACAAGGAGTATTTTATTATAGAAGCTCTCGAGGTTCAAAAGGAACTTAGCATCAAACAAATTGCGAATATACTGGATGTAAAAAATGTATACGCTGTAATCAAGTCGCTATTTCAACGTGAATTAATTTGGGTGAAGGAAGAGATTATCAAAACTTATAAACCCAAAGTAGTTGAGTATATCAAACTTTCTCAAGCATATGATAGTGACGAGGCTTTGCAAACATTATTTGCCCAACTGGAGAAACGTGCCGCCAAACAAGTAGATGCCTTGATGCAGTTTTTGCACCTGCGACAAACCTCGTCTACCATTCAGCGTATTGATTTGGCAAAAGCATTGGGAAATAGTACTACCATTAAAGCACTAATTGACAAAGGTATTTTCGAAACTTATATTATACAATCGGATAATGTAGAAAATAAAGATGCACTTGAAATTTCCAATTTTGAATTGAACGAAGGACAAGAGCAAGCATACAAACTTATATGCAAGCAATTATATACGGAGAATAAAGAAGTAAGTTTGATACATGGAGTAACGGGCAGTGGCAAAACACATATATATGTTAAACTTATTGAGCAAGCCTTAAAAGAAGGCAAGCAGGTATTATATATGTTGCCCGAGATAGCCCTAACAGGGCAGATGATTGAGCGGTTGAAAAAATATTTTGGCAATCGTATAATGGTTTCACATTCTAAATTTAGTGAGAACGAACGCGTAGCTATTTGGAATAAATTGGCAACAAAAAAAGTAGATATTATATTAGGGCCACGTTCATCTTTGTTTTTACCTTATCACAATCTCGGACTTATAATAGTGGATGAAGAACACGAACCCAGTTACAAACAGCAAGAGCCTGCACCCCGCTACCATGGCCGAGATTCGGCTATTGTGTTGGCAAAAATGCATGGAGCAAAAGTAGTATTAGGTTCTGCAACACCTGCTATCGAAACTTATTATAATACCACAATTGGTAAATATGGTTTGGTAGAAATGCAAACCCGCTATGGAGGTGTAGCAATGCCCGATATGATATTGGCAGATGTGGCCGAAGCAAAAAAATATTTGCATTTGAAAAAACATTTTACGCCAGAATTATTGGAAGCCATCGAATACACTTTAGATAAACATAAGCAAACTATTATATTCCAAAACCGTAGAGGATACGTGCCAGTACACGAATGTACCAATTGTGGGTGGGTGGCCAAATGTATACATTGTGATGTAGCACTCACCTATCATAAATATTCAGATTTATTGAAATGCCATTATTGTGGTTATTCAGAAAAAGTAGTAATGATTTGCAAAGCATGTGGTTCAAAAGAGTTGACGCATAAAGGTTATGGAACTGAAATGATAGAAGATGATTTGAAAGAGCTACTTCCCAATGCAAGAATTGCTCGTATGGATTTGGAAACTACACGGAGCAAAACGGGTCATCAAAATATTATAAAAGATTTGGAAGAGATGCGAACTGATATATTAGTGGGTACGCAAATGGTGAGCAAAGGCTTGGATTTTGAAAACGTGATTTTGGTGGGAATTATGAATGCCGATCAAATGTTGCACTTCCCCGATTTTAGAGCCAATGAACGCACATTTCAAATGCTAGTACAAGTGAGCGGACGCAGTGGACGTAGACAAGAAAAAGGGAAAGTTATTATACAAACATCTGCCAAAGAACATCCTGTTTTGGGCTTGGTATTGAACAATGATTATATAGGTTTATATCATAGTGAAATTGCACAAAGAGAGAAGCATATATTTCCACCATTTTGCAGAATGATTAAATTAACTTTAAGACATAAGAATTATACAACAGCTGAACTTGCTGCCTATGCACTGGGATTATTATTAAAACAAAAATTAGGAAGTAGAGTGATGGGGCCTGAGAAACCTTATCAATCTAAGTTAAAAGATCATTATATATGGCATTTACTTATTAAAGTGGAGATAGGGAGCAATATATCTATGAACAAAGTGAAAACGTATATAAATGAATGCCGCGAAGTGGTATCGGCGAAGTTTAAGAGCACTTATATAATTCCGGACGTAGACCCTTATTGATAGTTACGAATTACGATTGAAAAAATTACGAATTGTTGCTTACGCCTGCAATCGCAACAATGCCCATGGTTGTGTGGTTTCACCAACCATTTGGAATAGGCAATGGCTGTGTTTATGCACCGATGGCTATGATTCAGCAATAACCAAACTCTTATAATATAGTACGGAATAACCAAAAGAGTGAACCTGACAATAGCATACAAACAGGGAGGGTGAGAACCCAAGCAATTAATATATTTTTTACAGTTTTTGCTTGCAGATTTTTTACGCCTTTGGTGGCCACCATACTACCTGCTATACCTGATGATAATACGTGGGTAGTACTTACAGGAAGTTTAAAATAGCTTGCCAGACCTATGGTGACAGATGCCACAATCTCGGCACTTGCACCTTGTGAATAGGTGAGATGCTGTTTGCCAATTTTTTCTCCGATTGTTACCACAATTCGTTTCCAACCAATCATAGTGCCGAGACCTAAAGAAAGAGCGATAAGAATAATAACCCATTCAGGTGCAAAATCCGTGTATTTTTTAAGTTCGCCAATACCGCTTTTTTTCAACTCTGCTTGGTTTTCTTCACTCAAATTAACATGGCCCCCTTTTACAAGAGTTTCGAAGCTTTTGGATAAGACCAAGATATGTTTGCGATAACCAAATTTTACTGAATCAGCTTTTTGTGCCTCAACAGGGAGGTCAACCAAAACTTCCAATTTTTTAATGCTCGAATGCATTTTATTATATTCTACGGTATCTTTTTCTCTTAATTGGCTTTTATCTATCATGGCAAATTTATCTTCTACTTTTACCAAAGCAGGTTTCATGTTATCCATTGTTAAGTTGTTATTGATGGCAAAATAACCAGGAACGATAGCTATCAGTATCAGCATCATTAAACCAATTCCTTTTTGACCATCATTCTGACCATGAAAAAAACTAACCAAGGTACAGGTTACTACCAATATTGCTCTAACCCATATAGGTGGTTTCTCGTTCGGGCCTGTTTCTTTAAATATAATATTCTTTTTGGTAAGCAGTCTGCGAAGGACGAACATTAGGAATATAGCTAAACTAAAGCCCACCAATGGAGAAACCAATAATGAAGTTCCTATTTTGCCCGCCTCTTTCCAATTCACTGCTTCCGCATCGTACATCATAGAGTAGCCTAAGCCGACACCTAAAATAGAGCCAATTAAGGTGTGAGAACTGGAGCAAGGAATAGCCAAATACCAAGTGAAGAAGTTCCAAGAAATAGCGGTAATTAGCAATGCCATTATCATTCCAATATTGTGATATATATTGGGGTCAATCAAAGTTTCTAAGGGTAGCAGTGCTACGATACTAAGGGTAACGCCTATACCGCCAAAGAACACTCCGGCTGCATTCCACAATCCCGACCAAATGACCGCTTGGGTTGGTTTTAACGATTTGGTATAAATTACAGTGGCTACCGCGTTGGCAGTATCGTGAAAGCCATTAATAAATTCGAATATGCAGGCACATAATAGGCAAAGTATTAATAAAATGAGAAGTCCAGTACTTAAAGAAAACATATTTGTGGTGATTAATTTCACTGCAAATAAATTAACTTAATATTTCCTAATTGTTAAGGAGCCTTGTTTTTTACAAAATGATTTGTGATGAGTGTCAAGAATGCCAAAAAGTGCTACATTTGCATGGTGGCAAATAAAAACGTAAAATTTTATTAACCTGTATATCAGATATGTATCCATATATTATTATAATACCTATTGACTTTGTTAGAATTGCTTTTCTACCTTTGAATTAATAAGGAATAAAAAGTGGCATTTTTTATATAAAATCTAAAACCAAAAACTAACCCAATAATAATATGAAAACTGTAAAAAATATGGGACTTTCGAGTTCGCATGATTTTGATGACGATGATGGAGATCATAAACATTCAAAGAAAATTCACGTAGACCCTGATGATGATTTTGATAGCAATGAAGATTTGCCAGATGATGGTGGTAAGGATTTGCCGCCGATTATTGATGGTGAATTTGAGGAGCTAGACGATGATGAAGTAGATAAAGAATTCGACAGCAAAAAGCATTATGAAGATTTTGTTGAAGAAGACGATGATGAGTAAGCCTTGTTGTTGCTAAATTTGTAGCCTTTGTACGAAGGCCATACTCATATAATTTCAGAAACGAACGAAAGCAATTTTGACGAATCAGCTTTAGAAGTTTTCAAATTTCAGTACCAACGAAATAATGTATACCATACTTTTTGTGATCTTTTAGGTAAAACTCCTCAGAATATTTCTGCGGTAGAAGAAATTCCTTTTTTACCTATCTCCTCTTTTAAGAATCATGATATAATAGTTTCAGAGATGGAACCGGAAGCTATATTTAGCAGTAGTTCTACTACAGGCACAGGGCAGAGTTTGCACCCTGTGGCTTCATTGCAATTATACGAAGATAGTTTTGTAAAAGGTTTTGAACGCTCCTATGGCCCTATAAGTAATTACTGCATTTTGGCCTTATTGCCCAGTTATTTGGACCGACAAGGTTCATCACTCGTTTATATGGCAAGTAAACTTATAGAAAAATCGAATAATAATGAAAGCGGTTTTTATATTGATGATTTTCAAAAATTGTCAGAGACTATTGAAAAATGTGAAGCAAATAAGCAACCTACCATATTATTAGGGGTCACCTTTGCTTTGATGGATTTTGCAGAACGCTTTCCAAAAAAATTAGCACATACCCTTATTATGGAAACTGGAGGCATGAAGGGTCGCCAAATAGAGATGCAGAAGGCAGAGTTACATCAATATTTGGGTAAACAGTTTGGCGTAGATAATATTCATTCAGAATACGGAATGACGGAAATGCTGTCGCAGGCATATTCAAAAGGCGACGGAATTTTTACTACTCCTCCTTGGATGAAAATTTTGATTAGAAGTGTCGATGATCCCATACAAATTTTAAGTAACGAAAAGTGGGGAGGCATTAATGTTATAGATTTGGCTAATATTTATTCCTGTAGTTTTTTGGCTACCGATGATATTGGAAAAATACATCTTGATGGTACTTTTGAAACCGCTGGAAGGCTTGATAATAGCGATGTACGTGGATGTAGTTTATTATATATATAATATTATGACTGAAACAAAAATATTGCGGGCTTCTTGTGCAAGTCAGGCAATTTGTTTTTCCAATTTTCGACGGTGTTTGTTATAATCGTTTCCTCAGGGCTCTGCAAATTATACGCAACACATAAGCGGGTTTGGGGTTTGAGGGTGGACAGTAAATCCTGTAGCATGGAATTATTGCGGTAAGGAGTTTCAATAAATATCTGTGTTGATTTATATTGCTGTGCGAGTTTTTCTAGTTCTTTTAATTTTTGGGAACGTGCATTTCGTTCAATAGGAAGGTATCCATGAAACATAAAATTTTGACCATTTAATCCCGAGGCCATTAATGAAAGATATATAGATGATGGACCCGTGAGAGGCACAACAGTAATATTTTTTTGATGGGCGATAGCTACAGCCTTCGCTCCGGGATCCGCAGTGCAGGGGAGGCCGGCATCACTCATCAATCCCACATCATTCCCTTTGTTGATTGCTGCCAAAAAATCGGCAAATTCGCTCGCAGGTGTATGCTCATTCAATTCGTATATTATAATTTCGGAAAAATTCGTTTGCGGGTTGCATTTTTTGATGAATGCTCTCGCAGTTTTGGGTGTTTCAACTATATAGTGTTTTATTCGGTGAATAGTATCAATAACTTGTGGTGGCAAGGTTACAAGTTCGGCCTCTGGATGAAGCAGCACGGGGATAAGATATAATTTACCTGGCATGTGTTTTAAATTTTAGTTGATACATTGTGGCCGAAAGTAAGACCAATAAAAATGGAAGTATAATAATATGCAGTCTGTCGCCTTGGAAACATGATATCCCAGAAAGCACTAAAAAAAAGACACAAATCAAATTTAATATAAATAGTTCGCTTAGTTTTCGTTTTTTAAATAGATTAAATGTGTGAAATAAAAATAGCAGAAAAAGTAATAAAGTATATATTATATTTTCAACTTTACTTATATTATATAGTTGTGTTTTTAAAATCTGTTGGCTGTTATTATTAGTTTTTAACTCACTTATATTATAAGAACCATCTAACATATTGGGTACGAAGATATGATATAATAAGGCTTTAAAAATATTGTGGATATTATGTGGTATCTGCTTGCCAATCTCTTGTTTGAGTGCACTATCGCATAATTGAGGGAACAACTGTGCTGGAGTATTATAAAGTATTTTATTGCGTTGGTTTTTGAGGTCAGAGAAGTCTTCTCCAGTTTCAAATGATTGTGATCGAGCCAACAAATACGCATACATTGTTTTTTGCCCAACACAATTATAGGAATACATAGGGTACGATTGATGTACCCATGCAGCCTGAATAATATATACAGCGATTGGAATTAAACTACTATAATTAATTCTGTATTTTTTTTGTTTGATATACGAATAGGTACTTTTAATTAGGAAGGTTCCACAAATAATTAAAACGGGATAGGTGGCAATAGGCTTTGTGAGTAGCAACAGCGACAGGCAAAGGTAGAATAATAGTCTATAAGATTTAAGAAAAGACAATTGGTATAATCGAAAAGAAAGCAAGAGTAAGAAAATAAAAAACACTTCAGCAAGGGTTTCTGTAATTAAAGCTGTGTAGCCAGGGAATAGACATAATAGAAAGCAATATATACTTGCGTATTTAGTATTGGTATAGTGAGCTATGATATAATATAGTAATACAGACGATGAAAAATAAAATATGAGATTTTCGACAACTCCACAAGTTACCAAAGCTGTATCGGAGAAGTTATCGATTAAAAAAAGCGGGAGGCCTAGTATTAATGGGTATCCTGATGATAAAATAATATGTGGTTTAAAGCCTTTGGTATATAACAATTTGGCTGCATCTCGGTAACTTGTGGCATCAACTGACCAATAGGTAGAGGTATATATACTTTGCGATAAATCGAAAATGAGATGA
Organism: Bacteroidota bacterium; assembly: GCA_034439655.1. NCBI lineage: Bacteria > Pseudomonadati > Bacteroidota > Bacteroidota bacterium. Next base: position 25,825 of record JAWXAU010000176.1, read on the forward strand.
TATAAAAATATAAGTAACACTGCCCCAATGCCAGGCAAAAAAGCAAAAATTAATTTAGATTGGATTTTCCTATTCTTAAGCATCTGCCAGCGATTCGTTTAAGAAATCATCCAATGGCTTCATCGATTTCAATACTTGGAGTAGGTGTTTATATATATCAGGATTTTTGAAATCAGTATCTTTGATACTGTGAACCATTAAAAAACTTTTGTGTTTTAAATATTCGATAGCTTTATTCTGTGCATCATATCCTTTAGGTACCGAGCTTAGCGTTTCACCTGTTAAGGTACCAAAATGTTTTTTGAAATCTTTGTGATTAATAATTTTCAAGAAACCAGCATGGTTATAATCAATTTCTTGCCTTATTTTTTTTAATACATCGGATTCGGGCATATACATACCACCAGCAAGCATCGATTTATTTCCTGGTTCTAAATGTATATAATAACCTGCCGACATCGATTTACGCCCACCCATTGATATACCTGCTCCTATATTTGTTTTATAGGGTGATTTGTCTTTTGAGAATCGGATATCACGATTGATGCGGAATATACAATCTTTAGGTTCAAGACCAATAATACTCTTGTCCCATTTTTGGATATCACCTAATAATGTTTTGACAAACCCATTGAAATCTTTTTTTATAATTTCATATTGTTTGCGGTTGGCATCAAACCATTCTTTGGTATTATTTTCTTTGAGTTTTTTAAGGAATATAAATGTTTCTTTGAAGTTCATAATATATTATAGTTTTAACTGATTTTTTATGGTGACATTTATGGTGACATTTATAGTGACATTTATAGTGACATTTATGGTGACATTTATAGTGACATTTATGGTGACATTTTTATAGAGATCGTATTTCCCAATGCCCGCCTTTGTTGCCTCCTAGCCTTTTAATTTTATTTTCGTCTTGTAGTTGTTTTAAGATTCTTTTGATCGTTCTTTCTCCTACATTAATTTTTTCTGATAGTTCGCTAATTGTGATAGTTTCGTTATTGGCTATAAAGTACATTACTTTATCGGTTGAGGTTCCAATAGCTTTTGGAATAGTTGATAAAAATGGACGTTTAGCAGTATAATTAAATTCTATAATAAAACCAGATAAATCATACTTGAAAATAGGTTGTGGAACTTTTGCTTGCTTGCACTCATTAATAATTTTGATGGTACCTCTACCCCAAGTTTCAATTAGACCAGCACGAAAAAAGCAATTAGCAATGTCGGGATTAAAAGGACGAGATGGATGTTTCGTTTTTAAGCGTTCTACTGTCCAATCATCGGGCAACTGTCCCTCATTCCAAATTATCAATTTATTGTTATATACACTTATTTGTATAGGATTGCCGCTACTATAGTCTTTATGAACAATGGCATTGAGCAAGGCTTCTCGAATTGCAGCTTCAGGTACGGGGTATTGCTCCATTCTGTTTAATCCTTTGTATGAAATACTAGCTTTTAGATATTTGGTTAATAGTAAATCTACCGTCTTTTCAACTTGTTCAAAAAGATGCCCATGTATTTCATCCTGAAATGCTAAATCATCATCACTATTGAAAAAGCCGACTTTAACATAGGCACCGGTCACATATTTTTCTGGATCGGGATGGAAAAGTAAAGCAACAGCTCTCTTGTAATATATTTTGTCAGCTTTTAAGTGAAGCCTTTCTAATAATATATTGGGTTTATCTTTTAAGAATTCAATCGGCATCCGTTTGGTATCTGCAGCTTTAATTTTGAAATAATCAAAAGCTGATTTTGCCAATTCTTTTATTGTGATATTGGGCTGTGGAACGCTATCCCAGTGCTTGCCTTGTTTCTGTAAGATAAATTTATCCAATGCAGCACCTTTAAGTTCTTGTTTTGTACTGCCACTTCTGTAATGATACTGTCCTTTATAACTTACCGGAGAAGGATAAGGTTCAATAATAATTTCCAGATATTGCTTCTTGGTTTTTGTTTTAAGGTTTACATTTACTAAAATACCAAGTATATCTTTTGTTTTGTTGGGTATTTCTTCTAATAATTTTTTAGGTTCTTTGAGGCCGGTTACGATGCCTTTATCACTAATACCGATATATAATTTTCCACCATTAGCATTAGAAAAACCACAAATCCATTTGATGTATTCATCACGCCATGTTTCTTTATATTCAATATTTTGATTTTCCATTTGTGTGAATATTCATATATTAATTCATCACGTCGCCCCTCAATTGTCTGAAGCGTTTACGTGCTTCTACGCTAAATACACTGCCGGGATAGTCGTTGAACAGTTTTTCGTAGAGCTCTTGGGCTTTGGGTTTATCGTTCAAATTGTTCTCATGTATTTCTGCGGCGTCGAACAATGCATTGTCGGCAAGTATATCAAATTTAAATACCGTAAAAACTTTATCTAAATTCTCCAAACATTCTGTCCATTTGTGTTCTTTACGAAACATTTTTGCTTTGGCATATAATATTTCATCACTCAAACTATGCTGCGGAAAAATGGTATATATACTATCGAGTTTTTTATTCGCTTCATCAAATTTATTTTGGAATATAAGCAACTCAGCAGCGGCATACATTTTCATGGCATCCTCAGTAGAGTCAAGCCCTGTATTGTCTTGGATGAGTAAAGATAATTCGATAGCGTTATTTGAGATAAGTTGCGAGGTGGCACTTTTTAATACTTCCAATTGCGATTGGGCCCATGCAAAATCGCCTTTATAATAGCTGAGTTTGGCATTGCGGTATTTAGCTTCCTGCCCTAGAGCATCTTCTGTAAAATCTTTATCAACTTGGCCATATAATAATACAGGTACATAATATTCGCCAATAAGTATATTGATATCGCCCAACATTAATTTGCAATCGGCTGCAAACTTAGCGGGCAGTCGCTGTGTTTCGAGCAAGGTTGTTAAAAGTTGAATTGCGGTATCGGGGTTGTTCAAATAGTAGGCTTCTAGCTCTGCCAATAATTTTACGGTGTTCATGGTATAATTATTTGCACCTTCAGCTCTTATATAATCTACACATTCTTTTTCAAAAATTATTATATCACCTTTGTCAAAATTTCCTGAATTAATTTGTCTGTAACGAATATCAATCAGCAGTTCACGGGCATTATAATAGTTGGGTAATTCTTTGCCTAATGAAACCACATATTGAAGCATGGCACCTGCTGCTGCGTATGCCTTATTGTCGCGAGCTATATGGGCAAGTTGCATTACACGATTTCCATATAAGTTTTGCTTTTTGTCTATGGCTCGCACTTGTATAAAAGCTCCCATAAAATCGTGCTGTTGGACTGCAAACCATACCAACATTTCGAGGAACTGCTCATATCCAGCTTTTTCTTGTACTTTTTTGTTCAGTACATTTTTGAAAAGATTTGCATCGGCACTATCAGCCATATATTGTTGCAAGTTGCCTTGCACGGTTTCCATTTGGCTAATATCATTTTCGAGAGCGTCCAAGTATTCTTGGAACATTTTTTCTTTTTGGCCAGTAATACTATATAATAGCCCTAAGTCCATGCTGAAAAGCCCTTTGTCGTTTAATTCGGAGCGGCCTTTTTCATATACTTTAAAAGCCTCATTATACAATTTGCGTTTGATAAAAGCTTCTGCAGTTTTCTCATATTCAAATTTAACTGGTGCAATTCCTTTCAAAAGTTTTTCTAAACTTTTATTGCCTTTGTCTTTTTTTGCCTGTAACTGTTGCAGCCAATATATATCTACTTTGAACTGTGGGTTGATTTCATATCTTTTTGATTGTTTTTTGGCCAGTATTTCTGCTTGATCTACCTTTTTAGTTTTAAGATAACAATCCATCAATCGCTCATATATAAATGGCGAACTGGGATTAGTTCCTATGAGGCTTTCGTATACAATGGTGGCTTTGTCGAATTCCCCATTTATATAATATTGGTTTGCCATTTGCTCATCGTTGCCTTGTGAAAGACCAAGCGTGGGCAGTAGCATCAGCATCATCAAAAGCATGCTAAATTTTTTGATATATATAATAAATGTTGTAATTTTCATTTTGTGTGTTTTTCTAAAATTCAATATTATATTTTAGCATAAGTGGCAGATAAATTTCAGCAGCAATGAGTACCGTTATCAAAAACTCTTTCACCCAATACCATCGTGGCTGTAGCAAATAGTTGGCCACCAATATGGAAGTGGGGGCCATCATATATATTAAATCGTATTGTAGATTTTCGTAATCAATAAAAGCAATGGCTATTGTAACAGGAAATAGTATAATAATTATCCGCAACATTTTGCGAATCTTTAACATACTTTTATGAATATTTTCTTGCATTATTATAGCACCAGCAAGATACATTAATACCAACAGTCCCAATGGAATCCAAGTATAATAATTGCCCCAATTGAGATCGTTTAATTTATAAAAATTCCTTGTTAATAGATCTATAGCAAAATTATGAGTTTTGAAAATATATAAGCAGGATGTCAATATATATATTGGTGTAATAAAACCTAATAGTGTAAGCAGCATTTCTCTTAAGTTAGGCACTCGTAATACCCCCAGTGCATATAAAATTAGCGGGAGTAAATATATGAGTTCGAAACGAAATAAGGTAGCCAACGAACAAATGAAACCCAGTTCAAATATATGTTTGTTAGCATACTCCGATTTATATATTACAAACAATTTCCATATTGCAGCCAATACAAAAAAATTTGCAATTAATTGGGGTGATAATTGATTTGTTTGTGGTAAAGCTGCGGTCATCAATACAAAACTGAGTGCGGGCAGCCAAGAAAATTTTTCTAGAAGCTCAAACTTTTTAACGATCCAATTAATGAATATAGCTTGTAAAAGAATGATTAAGGTTGCAATTATATATTGAGCTTTAAGCGGAGTATTAGCAAACATTTGCATGAACGCATCCCCGAAATAATTATTGGTTTTTACGTCGATTGCGTTGGGTTCCAGTATATACATACCTTTTACAATAAAAGCTAGGATAGCCAATACTGCCACCACCATAGCCCGCTGCGATTTGAATATAAAAACCATGAGTGCAAAGATATTATAAAACGGCAATTGCAGCGGCATGGTTTGTAAATGAAGTTTTGTTGCCATATTTTTGACAAATGGATAACACATCGAACGAACAAGAACCCAAACGGGTTACGGGAATTGTAAATAATTACGAATTACGAATGTCGAATTACGAATGTGCTTTCGCCGTATGGCGTAATTCGTAATTTGAAATTCGTAATTCAACTTAGCAGTTTAATCCCAACCATATCCAACTCCTTGCTGTCAATAGGTCCTGGAGCATCAATCATTACATCGCGGCCTGAATTATTTTTCGGGAAAGCTATATAGTCTCTTATACTTTCGCTGCCGCCAAACAAACTACATAGTCTATCAAAACCAAAAGCAATTCCACCATGCGGAGGTGCACCAAACTCAAAAGCATTTAATAAAAATCCGAATTTTTCTTTGGTTTCTTCTGCGGTGAATCCCAATACCTCAAACATTTTTGATTGCAATGTCCTTTCATGTATTCTAATTGAACCACCACCTACTTCCACACCATTAATTACCATATCATATGCATTTGCATTTACTGCTCCCGGGTTTGCATCGAGCATATCTAAATGTTCTGGCACAGGCGAAGTAAAAGGATGGTGCATAGCATACCAACGATTATCATCTTCGTTCCATTCAAGTAAGGGAAAATCAAGTACCCACAAACATATATATTTATTGGGGTCACGCAATTCTAATCTATTACCCATCTCCAACCTTAGGTCTCCCATGGCTTTGCGGGTTTTAGGTATTTCACCACAAAGTATTAAAATCAAATCTCCTGTCTTAGCATCGCAAGCTTTTGTCCATGCTTGTAATTTTTCTTGGTCGTAAAATTTATCTACGGATGATTTTACAGTTCCATCAATTTCCACTCTAGCATATATAAGTCCGCTGATGCCGCGGCGTGGGTCTTTCACCCATTCGGTAAGTTCGTCTAATTGCTTGCGTGTATATGTTGCGGCATTTTTTGCATTGATAGCTAATACAGTTTCTGCATTATCGAAAACACTAAATCCAGCTCCTGAAACTAAATCTATTTCGCTACTTTTTAATTCGACAAATTTCATATCAAAACGCAAATCGGGTTTGTCGCAACCATAGTAACGCATGGCATCTGCGTATTGCATACGCATCATGGTCGGTATGTCCACGCCTTTTACTTTTTTGAATAAATGACGCACCAAATTTTCGAATAAATTTAATATATCTTCACGTTCCACAAAACTCATTTCACAATCTATTTGTGTAAATTCTGGTTGTCTATCGGCACGCAAATCTTCATCTCTAAAACATTTCACCATTTGAAAATAGCGATCCATTCCCGCCACCATTAATAATTGTTTAAATGTTTGCGGACTTTGCGGCAATGCATAAAACTGTCCTGGATTTAATCTACTTGGCACTATAAAGTCTCTCGCACCTTCAGGAGTGGATTTAATTAATACAGGAGTTTCTACTTCTATAAACCCTTTTTCATCCATAAAACTTCTGGTATACTTCATCATTTCGTGACGCAGCATCAATTTTTCTTTTACGGGATTTCTTCTGATATCGAGATATCGATATTTCATCCGAAGTTCATCGCCGCCATCAGTTTCGTCTTCAATAGTGAAAGGTGGAGTGGCCGCTGCATTCAGCACTTTTAATTCTCTTACCTCAATTTCAATTTCGCCTGTGGGCAATTTCAAATTTTTAGATGAACGCTCACGCACCCTTCCAGTAATTTGCAACACAAATTCACGACCGAGTTTACGTGCATGCTCGCACAATCCTGCGTTCACATCCATATTAAAAGTAAGTTGGGTGATGCCATATCGGTCACGCAAATCGATGAAGGTAAGTCCGCCAAGGTCACGACTTTTTTGTAGCCATCCTGCTAGGGTAACGCTTTGTCCTGCTTCTGCTAGGGTTAATTCTCCGCAAGTATTAGTTCTGTACATTGTGATAATATAAAGTATAAAGTATAAAGTATAAAGTATAAAGTACTTGGTACTTGAACTGTTTGCTTATCCTTTAAAAAATTAGTTTGCAAAGTTATCTATTTAGTACCCACATTTGCAGCAAAAGATGGAAGTTTTTAATGATGAATATTGGATGCGTGAGGCTGTGAAGGAAGCCCACAGGGCATTTGAAGCCGATGAGGTTCCGGTAGGTGCCGTAGTGGTTTGTAATAATCGCATCATTGGCAAAGGGCATAACCTCACGGAGCGATTGCGTGATGTAACGGCCCATGCCGAGATGCAAGCTATTACTGCTGCGGCGAATTATTTAGGTTCCAAATTTTTGGAAGAATGTACGTTGTATATTACCCTCGAACCCTGTGTGATGTGTGCGGGAGCAATATTTTGGGCACGCCCTGCAAAATTGATTTATGGGGCAAGTGATCCTAAAAGAGGATTCTCATATTTAGGTAAAAATATTTTGCACCCGAGCACCAAAGTGGAACATGGATTAATGAGCAATGAGGCATCAGCACTGCTTAAAGTGTTCTTTCAGAAATTGAGGTGAAGTGCCAAATGATTCTCATAATTTAGCCAAGATAGAATATATACTATATTTATCTAGCGATATGTTTTGATTATTAAATGAATGGGCGTACTTTTGCCCCTCTTTTTAGCAGTATATTAGGACAGCAAAAAATAATCATTAAATCGTAAATCATTAAATCATTAAATCATTCAATAATAAATGGCATATCTATTCACCTCAGAGTCCGTATCAGAAGGACATCCAGACAAAGTAGCCGATCAGATATCTGACGGACTTATCGACAATTTTTTAGCTTTCGATCCTGAATCGAAAGTAGCTTGCGAAACACTTGTGACCACTGGTCTAGTGGTAGTGGCAGGCGAAGTAAAATCAAATTCATACCTCGATGTGCAAAGCATTGTTCGCGATGTAATAACCCGCATAGGTTATACCAAAAGCGAATATATGTTCGATGCCAATAGCTGTGGGATATTGAGTGCTATCCACGAGCAAAGTGCCGACATTAACCGAGGAGTAGATAAGAAAAACCGTGAAGACCAAGGTGCCGGGGACCAAGGTATGATGTTCGGTTATGCTACCAACGAAACCACCAACTATATGCCCTTGGCTTTGGATTTAGCCCATATATTATTGCGTGAGTTGAGCGACCTACGTCGTGAAGGTAAGCAAATTAAATATTTGAGACCCGATACCAAAAGCCAGGTAACTATTGAATATAGCGATGACCACAAACCTCAACGTATCGATACAATAGTGATAAGCACGCAGCACGATGATTTTGTAAAACCAAAAAGCAAAAGTGCAAAAGATGAAGTAGCTGCCGATAAAGCAATGCTTACAAAAATTCATGATGATATGGTGAATATTTTGATACCTCGCGTGACCAAAAAATATCCCGAGTATAAAAAATTCTTCAATAGCAAAATCACTTACCATATAAACCCAACAGGCAAATTTGTGATAGGCGGGCCACATGGTGATACTGGTCTTACGGGCCGTAAAATTATTGTAGATACTTATGGGGGGAAAGGTGCTCACGGAGGTGGTGCTTTTAGTGGTAAAGACCCCAGTAAGGTTGACCGTAGTGCTGCATACGCAACCCGTCATATTGCAAAAAATATGGTAGCGAGTGGCATGTGCGATCAGGTATTGGTTCAAGTAGCTTATGCTATTGGGGTAGCTAAACCTGTAGGTTTGTTTGTGAATACTTATGGTTCGAGCAAAGTGAAAGATAAAAAAGGCAAAGCCATGCATGATGGTGAAATTGCAACACAACTTATGGAAGTATTCGACTTGCGTCCTTATGCTATTGAGCAGCGTTTGAAATTGCGAGAGCCTATTTATTTAGAAACTGCTTCTTATGGACACATGGGCCGCAAAAATGAAATTGTTACCAAAACTTTCAGTAGCCCCGATGGTAAAAATATCACTAAAAAAGTGGAACTTTTCACTTGGGAAAAATTGGATTACGTAGACAAACTAAAAAAAGCTTTTGGCTTGAAATAACTTAGAATATATTATAATATTTAATACCAATTCTTAAACTAAAATAGTTCTCCGCCTGTGGCGGATTTGGTGTGTAGAATGGTAATGCCGAACTACATCCCGAAAGCCCCGCTTAATCCCGATAATTATCGGGATGCGGGGGATTAGTCCCTTTCTTTTGGACTATTATAT
>JAWXAU010000177.1 GCA_034439655.1 Bacteroidota bacterium
ACAGCTTTCTACTCATTTGCATTTTCCATAGTTAAGGAAAGTATTTATCAAATTATATTTTTTGGGAGCTGTTATTTTGCCACCCCGCCGCAGCGGGCTACTGTAAATAAAAAAGGGCAGCATTCTAAGTTTTAAAATTCGTGTTTCAAACCTTTATATTTATTAAAATCGAATTATGAAAGAGGTCTAATGAAGTATGTACTAAAAAAGCATCAATAAAAAAGCCGCCTATTTGTGTTAGGCGGCTTTTTCTTATTTGATATAAATATTATTGCTTTCTTAAAAGGGTAATGGTTCCTTTTGCCGATCCCCAAGGTTTATCAGCATTGGGTCTTTCTATGAATGTTTGTTCAAAGAAGTTCTCAGCTTTTTTAGGCTCTTTCCATGCACGTAACTTCCATTTAAAATTAAAGAAGTATGTACCTTCTGGGCAGGTAGAGCCGTCATTTTGGTTCTTACCATTCCACTGCATCTGAGGGTCGGTGGTATGGAATACGCGTTCACCCCAACGGTTGAAAATCCACAACTCGTAAGGAGTAGAGTCTTTGGTAGAAAGGCCTTTGGTTTCGCAGAAATAACCATCGTTTATACCATCGCCATCAGGTGTAAAGCTGTTTGGTATAATAACGTTCACATCAAAGTTATTCTGAACTTTCTTGCATATAGAGTCTGTACACCTACCGTTGGTAACGAACAAGCAAACAAGGAATTCTCCTGTATCATTACCATAGTCAACATCTGGGTTTTTCAACGACGATTTATTGGCAGGTCCTAATTTAGGGTCGCCGAAATCCCAAGCCCAAGTTGTTACATTGCCTGAACTGCTATCCAAGAAATGGAATTTGGGTATCTCAACATTTGGATCCCAACCAAAATTAGCTTTCACACTATCAATAGTAATAGTTCCAAAAGTATCATCGGGGCAAAGATGGGTTGTAGGTGTAAACAGTATTTTATAAGTACCTGCTTTGGTAAACACGTGCCAAGTGGTATCTTCTGTTACCTTATGTATTTTGGTAGAATCTTTATATCTAATACTGGTATCGTGTGCCGTTGCACCATCTCCAAAATCGTAGTTCATAAATACCAACTCTGTATCGCTCATATTGATGAATGGCACTCTATCGCCCACACATGCAACTGGTTGATTATAGAATCGAGCTTGCGGTGTTCTTAAAACTACAACTATAATAGGCTGCTGGAATCCATTGACCGTATCGGGATAGGTAGCCTCGCATATACGATTAGTTCCTGTAGTGGGGTCATAAATTGCTCCCGAAGAAGTTAAGGTAATATGATAAACGCCTGGGTCGGTGAATAGATGGGTAAAGTTAGAATCGCTCTGTGTTGCTTCTGATATTGTTTTAAAGGTTCCATTAGGTAGCTTCTGATTGAAACGCCAAATAAAATTCTTAGAAATAGTATCTGAAAGGTTATCAAATGTTACAGCAAAAGCAGCACAACCTGTATCTTCGGTTAGTATCGCACATTTTGGCAATGGGCCTATTACCCTAATCTGTTTTGAAATTGTATCCCAACAACCTGTAGTGGATTTGACTATGAGTTTCACCGTAAAGAGTCCATTCGAGGTATATTGATGTGTAGGATTCTGCAATATACTTGGGTTTGTTTTGTCTCCAAACTCCCAAAACCATGAAGCTATCACATCTTTACATTTACCTTGGCTTTTGCAGGGTCCCCAAGTATAGGAAAGGTCGAGGAAGTTTACCAACTGACCACAATATAAGGTATCGCGTGATGTTTTAAAATCGGCAGTTACATCATTTACATATATATTTTGGTGAATCGTATCTCTACATCCCAGCGAATCTTTGGTTACCAATCTCACATCAAATATGCCAGTATCGGAGAATGAGTGATAAGCAGTATCTGCTTTAGATGAAGGGTTTATGGGGTCACCAAATAACCAAAGGAATGTCTCATAGCCTCCTGCTGGTTTTGGACGAGGTTGTCCCCATCTGTCTAGCGTAGGAGTTTCCCAGAATGGATAATCATCCCATTCAAAGTAAGAGAAAGGAGGTCCAAGTGGATCCCAATAACGTATAAAGTGGGTAAACTGCGTTGCATTTTTCGTATTACATATTATAGTATCATCAGTATACAGTTCTGCCATATTACCTATCAGAATACGACCATTTTTCCTCACAGAGTTATAGCAACTATCGGTATTGGTCATGGTAACTGATAGATAATAAACTCCTCGCTTCGGATATTGATGGTACATGGTAGGAATTATAGTATCGGGCAATAAATTCGTAATATCGGTGGAGGTAAATCCTCCATACTGGTCAAATTGATATCGCATTCTTTGGTAAGGCCTTCTCGAAATGGTATCGACAGTTACCGCTCCATCGCCCCAGTTCCAGGCTATAGATACAATACTGTCTTGGGTGGTATCAACCATGTGTACCATTACATAAGACCATGGGCAATCGTAATTTCCAGTAAGGTTCTGACCAGTATAAAACAATGCATTGTTAGGAACGAATCTCAAGCGGTGGTGGAACCAAAATGTATCTGAGCACCAACGTCTAATTGTAGAGTCATACTCGCCTTTTCTGTTTTGTATGGCAAAACCAAGTGTTACCCATCCGTTAGAGTCGCAAACTTTAGGTGTATAGAATCTTTGGTATTGGGTAGGCCAAGGTGGCAATGGGCTCCATGGTGGAATACTAAATGCTGACTGGGGTGTCCAACACTTCGGATCACTAGGGTATGCACAACAAGCCGAATCGAAACATATAGAAACAAACTGCTGGGTGCAACCGGGTTTCGATTTGTCCCATTTGAACTTGATATTATAAGGTGGGGGTGAAACTGTATAACAATTCTTTCCTTCAGTTTTCAAATAGCTCGCATCTGGATTCATCAATGCAAATGGAACTTGGGCCATACTGTTACATTCAACAGCATAGCTTGCATTCATAATGGTATCGTATTTATACCACTCGCCTTTCATCACAAATTTTGGGGTATGGCACCGCTCTTTGATATGTGTGGTATCATACTTATGCTCAGGCATCCAATCGTAGCTATAGTGGGTATTTTTTGCTGTCCAAAAAGTATCTAATCCTGTAATAACTGAATCGCAATTTTTGTGGCGATAGTATATACGGTAATTAATGAATGTGTCAGTTTTTGTTTTATCCACAGCATTTTTGGCTGTTTTTGTATTGACATATACAAAAGCATGTACCAAGAACGGCATCGGTATCCCCAGAAAACACGTGGACGTAGTATCATACTTCCCTGTATTCCCATCATAATGATAGGTTAAAGTATCTTTTAAATTAGCCCAAGCACAGATAGCGGTATCGTTAATAGACAAGGCATTACTGTTATCGTCGAAGTCCCAATAAAACTGAATATGTACTGCATCACAAATCTCGCTGTGGTTTGGGAAATGCACGGTATTGATTACACGGCACTGATGTCTTTCGGTATCAGCAATCTCCCCCGGTGGACTTTCGATTGTGGCTCCCGGACCATAAAGCATCATACTATCCACACTATCTAACTTTTGACAAGGTGGTTGCCATACTAGCATTAGTACTTTTTTAGGACCACATTTTGGATAAACGTGAGATGGTGCCCAAGTACCTGAGTCCACATTATTCGGAGGTGGGTGCAGGTAGAACCAATACACTTGTTGTTGACCAGGAATGGGTGCAAACAATGGGGTACTGTTAAATTCTAGTAAGTGACCTCCAAAACACATAGTGTCATCTTTAACCGTTGGGTCTAACGTGAGGTTAATATTATCACCCGCATAGGGGTTGGTAAATTGATCTATACAACCAAACTTGGATTTGATTCGAAGTGTGGCTGCAAAAGGCCCTGATTTATAATAGACATGTGTGAATTTTTTCCAGTATTGGGCTTTCTCTGCACCTGTTGGCGGAGAACTCGATTTGAAGGTAGTGCCATCGCCAAAATTCCATTCAAACCATTCAATTACGTTTGGGTTGATGGAAGATCCATTGGAAAAGACTACTGGAGTTGAATCGCACTTTACGACATACTGTGTGGTGAACCTCGCCCCTATCTTATCAAGCACCAAAAAGTCGGAGTCGATTTTGAACTCGGCTATACAACCATTGGTATCAGTAATAATTAATTTGGGAGAACGCCAACGTCCAACAGAATCGAGATAGGTATGGCAAACAAATTTATTGTTAACCCAATCGGCACCCGTTGAATCGTAAGAACCATCGTCCCAAAGTATCACACGGCGGATAATTTTGGCATTAGTTACAGAATCGGGCAATGACAAATCTGTTAAACAGAAATTGTTACCTTCGTAACATTGTGTATCCTTCAAATTCCCATTACTTAATTTGTAATTGGGCCGAGGTTTTGGGAACACTGTAATGATGGGCATATTTGAACCTGTTACACAACTATCGCCATTGTTCAGATAAACCGTAAGTTTTGGCTTATAAATACCAGGCGAGGTGTACTGGAAATTGGGGTTGTCCTGTGTGTTGGAAGACCCATCACCATAATACCAGCGGTAACTTTTTACATTGGCGTTGGCAGCTTTGGTTGGGCTTGGGGTAAAGGTAAGTTGGTCTCCCAAACAAACCTTCACCTTGTCAACCGTAAAGCTACAAGTAATTTGAGCTTGTGCTGACCATCCTATCAGGAGGAAAGCAAAAAGCATTGTTAAATTTAATTTTATATGTCGCATAATGATAATTGTTGGCGAAATTAGTGGATTTGATTTTATTGTTATAATTTATTTTCTGAACAAGTTTAAGCTTTGCTTCACAATTGGTTCTGGGTGGGTAAATTGTTCGAATTGATAAACAAGCTGTATAGTATAGTTTGGGCCAGCAGGCATGGGCATATTATTATAAGTCCCATCCCAACCTTCAGTGGGTTTATAACTTTCGAATACTGTTTGACCTTTAGCATCAATTATTTCTAGATGGTAAAATTTTAACGGAATATCTTTAAGCAAGGTGAGATAAGTATCGTTGATTCCATCATTATCTGGGCTAAATGTATTATTTATTTCAGATATATAAACGGGCGTCTTTAGATTAATTTCACTCGATGTATGACAAAAACTATTGGTTAAAAACGTTGCATTCATTTGACCTGCGTCAGAAGCTACCGAGGTGAATTTATGTGTGAATTCTTTTTTGCTAACTAGTTCACTAGAACCATCCGAAAATTGAACATTCAATTCCAATTTATCAGGATTGTTTATTTTATATAATACAGTACTTGAATTAATAAAGGAAGACCCAATGATAAATACTGGTTTTCTAACTGTTACCATTTCACTATTTCCTTTCACACTCACCTTATATGTTGCTTCTCGGCTATAACTATGTTTTATTTCAGATGAGTTTACTACTTCTTCAAGCCCATCGCCCCAGTTTATCCTTGCACCATTCCAGTTTTGCAAAGTAGCTGTCAGCACCTGATTGGGACAAACTGTATTATCTGATAAATCTATTTTTACTGGAGATACTGTTGGAGTCACATTTCTTGGTAATTGAAGATTATTCATTTTATTTTCATTACTAACTTGATTCCGCTGCGTAACACTCAATTCATTTGGTGGCATTTGTAAATTACCGACTCCATCAGAACCATTTTCGTTGCCTTGTATAGCTGTATTTTGTTTCAGTTTACTACTTGCATTATTATTCTTTGATGGGATATTTTGATTGATGTTATGCCCATCAGCATTGGCAGCATTATTTTCATTTGCTTTCGTATTTTTTTCAGGGCTTGTGGCTATACTATTATTTTGTGTAACAATATGTTGTTGTTCAGAATCTGATTGCGTATATATAACAGCAGTAGCAACTAGACTGCCCGTAATCAAAATACCAGCTACCCATTTCGCCAATAATTTAGCACCAACTTTGATTGTTGCACTGCTGCCCAGACCAGATGATACACCTACCCACGCTGCGGGCGGAGGTGTAGGTGCAAAATTTTGCATCTGGTCTTTTATATGTTGTTCAAAATTGTTCATTATTGGCAATTTCTTTATTATTTAATTTTTGTTGCATGAGTTGTCGTGCCCTAGCGAGTTGCGATTTTGAGGTTCCTTCTGTTACGCCTAACATATCTGATATTTGTTGGTGGCTATATCCTTCTATGATAAATAAGTTAAAAACGGTGCGGCATCCTGCGGGTAATGTATTGATGAGCGAAAGTATTTGTTTTTGATCCATCTTAGAATCGAAGTTAAAATCGTAAGGGGCTTGTTCTGCAATCTCCAAAGATTCGGTTTTGAAAAGAATTTTTTTGTGTCGAACTTGTTCCAAGGAATGGTTCACAAAAATGCGTTTGAGCCAACCTTCCAATGAACCCTCATTCCTAAACACATTCAAATTGGCAAAGGCTTTTATAAAACCTTCCTGCAACCAATCCTTTGCTTCTTCATTATTATCAGCGTATCGCAGGCATATACCATACATTACTGGGGCAAACATGTCATAGAACTTTTTGTGAGCCCGTTGGTCTCCTTTAGCACAGGTATCCAGCAAGTGTTTCTGCTGCTCATAATCTACTGTTGTGCTATAATTTCCCATCCGAACTGAGTCACTTTAATTGTTAGATGCAAAAAACGCATACGCGGTTGGAACGGCAAGTAATTTTTTTTGTCTTTAGTAGATTACCTTATAAATTCCACAAAAAAACCGTCCAAATTTTTGACAAGTTTTGATATTTTCGATTGTGGTTGTTTGCTTTGACAACTCTTCATTCACACAGTCTAGCAGAGTTGTCAAATGTACGATATGCTGTTAAAATTTCAGATGATTATAATGGTGATATAATACCAATTCTTAAACTAAAATAGTTCTCCGCCTGTGGCGGATTTAGTTTTTAGAATGGTAATAACGAACTACATCCCGAAAGCATTCGGGATTAGTCCCCCTTTTTTTTTACTATTATATATTGAGTATCGGTATAAATTAAAAACTATTTTTTATAATACTTATTTCCATAATCCATAAATTTCCCCTTTTTTTGCAGCAAAATACCTTAGCTGCTTATGGCCTTATATAGATTTACTGTTACTTTTGAAGACTACGACGATATTTCTCGTGTAATAGATATCCAGTCTTCGCAGTCGTTTTTAGACTTGCATAAAGCCATTCTTGACTCCATCAAGTTTGACCAAAAACACATGGCCTCATTTTACCTAAGCAACGACCAATGGCACAAGGGCGATGAAATTACTTTGGAAAACATGCTTACCAAAGAGGAAATGAAAAACCCCGAGGTGAAGAAAATTCCTATCATGAAAAAGTCTTTCCTCAATGATTTTATTGAGGACCCGCACCAAAAATTTTTATATGTTTACGACTATTTAGAAATGTGGTCTTTTCATGTAGAGCTTACGGGCATCATCATGAAAGAGGAACCCAAAACTACTTATCCAGTTGTTATCCGCAGCGAAGGTTTGGCTCCAAAGCAATACGACGACAAAAAATTTGTAGTGGTAGAAGACGAAGAATTTGAAGACCTAAAAGAAGGCTTCCTAGGCGAACACCTAGATGTGGGCGAAGGGGTGGACGAGGATACTTTGCTGGACGGCGAAGAAGCTGAGGAATCGGAATTTGGGTCAGAAGAATCTGGCGTAGACGAGGCCATTTAATATTTTACCTTTTTGAAAAACCTTTTGGTTCTTAGTGGCCCAACAGCCAGTGGAAAAACTGCCTTGGCCGAGCAAATAGCCATAGCTTACCAATGCCCGATTATATCAGCCGACAGCAGACAATTTTATAAAGAAATCCCTATTGGTACTGCACAACCTAGCAGAACTAGTCTCAAAAAAATTGAATACTACTTTGTAGCAAATTTAAGTTTACAGGATGAAATGAGTGCTGGTCAATTTGAAAGAGATGCAGGCAACAAAATAATCGAATTATTCAGAAAACATGATTTGGTAATCGTATGCGGAGGTTCAGGATTGTATATAAAAGCATTATTGAGCGGCTTGGATTTATTGCCCGAAAAAAATGAAGCGTTTAGAAATTCACTCATTGCTTTATTCCAGTCACAAGGAATTCAGAGCCTTATGCACCGACTTCCAAAAGAAATATATAATACCCTAAACAAAAGTGATCAGTTGAACCCACAAAGATTGATGCGGCATATCGAAATTGCGGAACTACCGCAAAATATAGAGCATGAAGATTCGCCTCGGCGAACTAACCCTTGGCGGGAATACAAGCAAAATGTAAATATTATATATACCGCTTTGAGTGCAAGCCGCGAGACACTTTATCGAGATATTGATGCCCGAGTAGACCAAATGATGGCCGCTGGATTTGAAAACGAAGTGAGGCAAATACCCTTGTCCATCAAGCATATCAATGCTTTGCAGACTGTAGGATACAAAGAATTGTTTGACTATATAAGTGGCGACACCGATTTGCCTACAGCGGTGAAACTTATCAAACAACATACACGCAATTATGCAAAGAAGCAATTGTCGTGGCTTAGGCGAGAACAAAACGTAACATGGTTTGATTCGGACGTGTCGGATAATTTAATTGAGTTTTTGAAACAAAATTTAAAATAAGCACTTCGCAGCGTGTAAAAATTCTCTAAATTTGCAGCATAAATAATGGACTTATCCGTATTCACCAATACCGACAACTTGTTCACGCTACTTACCCTTACTGGTATGGAAATAATACTAGGCGTAGACAATGTGATTTTTGTATCGATCGTAACCAGCAGGCTACCTCTTCATCAGCAGGCAAAAGGACGGGCCATTGGTCTTTCACTTGCTTTAATAATCAGAATAATATTACTGGCATTTATTAGCTTCCTCGCTGGTATGACCTCCGAAATATTTGCGGTTGCAGGATTTAGCTTTAGTGCCCGCGATTTAATTTTATTGGGTGGCGGTTTATTCCTCATCTATAAAACCACGATGGAGATATATAACAAATTGGAGGGCGAAAACGAAACTCATAATAGCAATGTGAAAAGTGTATTTATGGCGGTGGTTTTCCAAGTCATTATTATTGATATTGTATTCTCCTTTGATTCTATCATCACGGCCATAGGGCTTTCGAAAGTAATAGAAATTATGATTGCTGCTGTGGTTATTTCCATGTTTATAATGTTGGCGTTTAGTGGTGTGGTGAGTAAGTTTATTAACCGCCACCCCAGTATGAAAATGCTTGCTCTTTCTTTTCTGTTAATCATTGGTTTTATGCTGGTAATGGAAGGGCTGCATAAAGAAATAGAAAAAGGTTATGTGTATTTTGCTATGGCTTTCTCGCTGGCAGTAGAAACGCTCAATATCATTATGCGGAAAAAAAGCAAGCCTGTTAAGTTGAAAAACAATTTGAACCCGTAATAGTTATTATAGAATGTCAGTCTGACAAACAACAATTCGACAATCCCGATAGTCCCGCAAGCATGCGGGGGTACAGGATGACAGTAGAATGTAAAATATTAATTAAAAAATAAAAAATAACCCGTTATGTCTATAGTAGGAAAAAAAGCCCCACATTTTATCGCTGATGCAGTGCAAGGCGGTAACTTTATTGAAGATTTCTCATTGGATCAATACCTCGGCGAAAAGCATGTCGTATTTTTCTTTTACCCTTTAGATTTCACTTTTGTATGCCCTACGGAACTGCATGCATTCCAAAACAAATTAGCAGAATTTGAAAAACGCAATGTGGCTGTAGTTGGTTGCTCTGTCGATTCAAAATTTAGCCATTGGGCATGGTTGAACACACCCAAAAATGATGGCGGTATTCAAGGCGTCACTTACCCAATAGTTGCCGATATAAATAAAACCATCACGAGTAATTATGAAGTACTTGCAGGTCATTACGAGTATGATGATGAAGGCAACCAAATATGGGTGGGCGATTTGGGCCACGATGCTGTTGCTTATCGTGGTTTGTTTTTAATAGACAAAGATGGCGTAGTTCGTCATGCTGTAATTAATGATCTTCCTTTAGGCCGCAGTATTGATGAAGCTTTGCGTATGGTTGATGCATTACAATTCAACGAAACAAATGGTGAAGTTTGTCCTGCAGATTGGTCTCAAGGCAAAGATGGATTGGTTGATAATGCTGATGGTATTGCAAGTTATTTGACGACGCACTAAGATTTATATTCATATAATAAAAACCCTGTACAATTTTTTGTGCGGGGTTTTTTGTTATATTATACATCGTCAGTCAGAGACTGAGATAATAAAACTCCCAAGTTACACTTCGCTAAACTTGAGAGGGCGGTGGGCGGTATTTAAAAAAAAATGTTTAATATTAAACATTAAATAAATACATTTGCAAAAAAAATATTTATGAATAAAATAATTGGGATTTTAGTTCTATTTACGATATTTGGTTGTTCTGAAAAGAAAAACAAAACAATGACAGTTCAAAATAATGACCAAAAATCACCTTGTGATACTGCAGTTCATACGGGTAATTTTGTTTTTACTAATCAAACTCCAAAAGTGATACAAATAATGTTTCAAAAAATAAATGACCAACAAATATGGAAGGAATTTGAAGACTTTAAACCACCATATCTTACTTCGGAAATATTCAGAGATGCTACAGTCAATATCAATGATGAAGCATCATTTTTTGAACTAGCACCAGGCACATGGCATTACAAAGTTTTAGGAGGATATTGGAATGCAAACCCAGAAGATAAATTTGAAGCTGAAGGAGATGTATTGGTTGAAAAGTGCAAAACCAATAGAAAGACATTTAAAAAATAGCTGATGTCCAACCCCTAAAACTTTATCACAAAATGCAAATTCAATCTCCTCCCCGTTAAATAATTGGGAACCGCGTATTGGTGATTTTGCAAGTCCTTCACCCAAAAAACAGAAGCGGAATTATTAAATTGTAATAGATTGAAAACCTCCAAAGCTACCCACATACTACTTATATGTTTTGCCCACACGGGTTTTGCTTTTGCCCCGAAAGCTTTCGGGGTTTCGTCCACTATCATTTTGCTGAAACCTATATCCACACGGCGATACGGAGGCAATCTAAAAAAATTACGGAACTTATAATTACCCGGAGGGCCAAATGGTAATTTTCCTCCTGCTACTAAATTGAGCGACATACGATAGCTAGGAAACTTAGGCAAATAATCCTGAAAGAATATATTAAAGTTAAAACGTTGGTCGGTGGGGCGGGGCAAAAATCCTTGGTGAATATATATACTATCCACTACGGTATTAACAGGGTCGTAAGGATTGGGATCATATACTGTTTCACCCTTTGCATTACGAAGTCTATAATAGTCGTCGTTGTCTATATCCTCGGCAGTTTTCATAATACTTAAGCTGGCCCACGATTCCAAATCTTTCACAAAATCGCCATTTACACGCAAGTCCAAACCAGTGGCATAGCCGTGGCTGGCATTTTTGGCGAAGTACCGAATTTTTACATTATCAATATCATAAGGAACTAAATCATCATATTTCTTATAATATGTTTCTGCTACAAACTTGAATGGACGCCCCCAAGCTTTAAAATTCACATCGCTACCCAATACCAAATGGATGGAACGCTGTGCCTGCAAATCTAAATTTAACACGCCTAGTTTGTCACGATACTCTCTATAAAATGGAGGTTGATAATACATCCCTCCTGAAGCACGAAGTAATACATCTTTTTTGCGTTTTGCACCAACCGCCAATTTTTTATTGTATTTCCTGTTGGGCTCCCACGATAAGTTTGCCCGTGGACTTATAATAGCTTGATTGGTTACATCATTATATCCGATGCGAAGTCCATAAGTGAGCATCAACTTACTTGAATCTTTAAATTTAGTGGTGTTTTGTATATAGGCCGTGGCACGGTTGGTGGTTAAGGTATTGTTAGCTTGTAAAAAATCTCTCAGTTCTAGTTTGGGGCCAGGTTTAAAAGGAACTATAAAGTCAGAAGAATCATAAAAATTCCATTCATATAAAGCATCTTTTATATATTCTCTTTGCACATTCGCACCCCATAATATATTCACTTTACGGGTGAGATAACTTCCCTTATGTTGAAATGAAAAAACTTGTATATTCAAGTCATTTCTACCATGCGTAAAATATACCCCTAAGCCACGCAGCGATTTTGGTTTCCCGAAATTTTCTGA
Organism: Bacteroidota bacterium; assembly: GCA_034439655.1. NCBI lineage: Bacteria > Pseudomonadati > Bacteroidota > Bacteroidota bacterium. The sequence continues at coordinate 12,136 of JAWXAU010000177.1, forward strand.
TGCCAAATTTGTTTCTAAATCACTCAGACGGTAACCACTAATCACATCATAATATTCGTTCTCTTCACTTTGAAATCCAGATGCAATAAATTTGAGTTTACACCTATTATTATTCGAAATCCAACCTAAGGTAAGTCCGCCCATCATCGTATTATAACGCATCAATTCACTACCATCAAAACCAACATATAATTGCATGGCTTGATTCACGGTTCCAAAATTTGTAGTACGATTTTGCGGGATTGATAAATAGCGGTTTTGTGCCAGGCTACCCAAAAAAGATAAATTCCAATTGCTTGTCATATTCCACTTGAGCAATGTCTGGAAATCAGTATAGCGAGGTTTGTAATCGCCTTTGGTATCCAACGAATTTAATATATAAGCAGTATTTCGATAACGAAACCCTGTTAAATAGGTAAACTTCCTGTTTTTACTAATGCCTTCTGCTGATATATAAGTACCCATAAAATTCGCATTTACCGATGCTTTAAAAGTATCGGGTTCTTTATAAGTAACATCTAATACACTCGACATTTTATCGCCATATTTTGCATCGAAACCACCTGCAGAAAATTTTACGGATTTTACCAAATCCCCGTTCACAAAATTAAGCCCTTCCTGCTGCCCATTCCGAACCAATTGCGGACGGTATATTTCTATATCATTTACATATATCAAATTTTCATCAAAATTACCACCACGCACATTATATTGACTGCTAAGTTCATTGTTACTTGCAACTGGTCCAAGTGTTTTTAATAAATTAATAAAAGGATCACCAGGACCCACTATTGTTGCAATCAAAATGGGGTCTAATTCTACTATACCTCCCCTGTCTCTCTGGACAGAGATTTTAACAGGGTCGAACCTTTCTCCCACCGGTAATAATTTCACATCAAGTCTATATACTTTTTCTACATCCAATGGTTTTACATCTTCATTTTGCAAAAAGCTATAATCATCTCTACGAAAAACCAACATATTCATTCTTTCAGCTCCCACAGCTATGCGGTAAAAACCTGTATCATTTGTTCTCACAAAATTGCGGGTTATATAATCTACTACCAATAAATTTTTAACGGGTCTATCCAAAGAGTCCAGTACGATGCCCTGAACTACGGCAAGTTGTTGCGATTGCGAATTGAAACTTAGTAAAAGAAAACATGCAGTAAAAAATGCGGCACGGGCAATTGCAAGCAAGTACTTCAGATAGGTGCAAGACCCCAAAAGCTTTGAATTAGTTGCACTTGCTGAATTTAATGTCATTTATTGTTTATCGTTATTGAAAAATTATTATAAATTTTTCACCCAGTATCTGTAGTTATAAGCTGCAAATATACCGAGCCCGCCTTGAATATTGGTAAACACTAAGGAAGGTTCTGCAAAAGGGTTGTCTTGGTTATTCATGTGAGCTATAGCAGACGTATGGTATTTATAATAGTTTATATCAGTATGCATTATACCAAAAGTTATACTAGTTCGTTGTATACGCTCCCCTTTTCCTTCTGCAAGGAATATAGTTGAATTTTGTATTACCTTCTTATTGTCATATTCTGCATCTGTAACAAATTCATGTTCATCGTTTTCGAAATATGCATAATTATTACGGCCATTTAAATTAGAGTCTATAATATTACCTTGATTATCGTAAACATATTCCCATATTTTAGATTCACTACTAATAAATAAACGATAGTAGTCGGATGGGCTTTTTAAATCTGTAAACGAGGTTGCTAAGCGATAATAAGTACTCATTGTATCTTTGGTATGCTGATCAATTTCTGCTTTCAACTCAATTTTATCCAAACTCAAATCAAATGGTAATGTGTATGGAACAACACAACTGGCTGTAACCATTTCAGTGCCATGTGTTACCTTCAAATTATAGGTTTCGCCAGCAATGATTTTTAACAGCGTCGAATCAATAGTATATGCATCTTCTTGGATACTATACAATACTTTATATACTATATTGTTGTTGGTAATTTCAACGGTAGCATCCTTAATTGTATTATAATTTGCCTGTTGTTTATAACCAAATATAGGTGTTGATTTGCTTACATACACTTTAACCAGTGCCTCTTGTGGCGATATAAATGACTGCACTACTAACAGAATTTTAGCTGGGGGCAATTTCACATTCGTTGCATCCTTTTGGCAGGAACTAAATACTGTAGGAAAAATTAAAAATATAATTATATAGTTTTTCATTGTCGATGTAAAATTAAAATTTGAAACCATAAGTAATAGTTGGCAAAATGGGAAATAAAGTAATTTGTTTGAGTTGCACAAGACCATTAATATCTGTTTGTGTAAAATAGAAAAAAGGATTATAATGATTGTAGGCATTATATATACTCAAATCCCAATAAGAATCATAATGTTTATGTTTTTTGAAATGTTTAATTCCTATATCCATTCGGTGGTAAGCACCCATTCTGCTGCTATTTTTAGCACCGTAAGTTTCGCCAGTCATAAAATTTCCCCATCCTCCTTGATTATTGCCGCCGTTAGGTTCATGCAATATCAAATTGTACTGTGAGTTTTGTAAAGTAATCGCATTGCCCGTACCATATACCCATACAAAAGAAAATGTCCATGATGCATTGGGTTTATATATTCCCACTACCGACATGTCGTGCCTTCTATCATAACGGGCATAAAACTTTTGACCGAAATTTAAATCTGCAAATTGTAACTGTGTCCACGATAAAGTATAGCCTATCCAACCTGTAAATTGTCCTACTTTACGTTGTAATAAAAACTCTGTACCATAGCTCCATCCTCTTCCTTGGGTTACTACTTTTTTCCATTTGTCCTTTCCTGCCTGGCTGGGATCGTCAAATATATCTCCTATTCCCAAAAGTGATGCACCTTCTTTATAGCCTATAATATTTTTCATAGTTTTATAATAACCTTCTACAGTAAGTGCCAAATTATATTTAGGAATATCACGTGCGTAGCCCAGTGCCACTTGCTGCGATTGTTGGGGCTTGAGGAAACTGGTGGTTGGTATCCACAAATCGGTAGGCAATCCAATTCCGGTATTGGACAATAAATGTATATATTGATTCATTAATGCATAGGAAGCCTTAAATGCTTGGTTATTTTTGAGTGTGTAAGCTGTCGAGATGCGAGGTTCCGGATTTATATAAGTTTTGTCTTTCAATGCAAAGCTTGATAAGCGTAATCCCCAATTTACTTTCCATTTTAAATCTGGTTTCCAATAATCTTCTATATATATTCCCGACTCCAAGGCATTTGTAAATTTCTTATTCGTATTGTTCAATGAAGAATCTATAGTGGTTTTAACCGTGACTGCACTGGGGGTGAAATGATGGAAAGTAGCCAAAAACCCAAATTTAAAATGGTGTTTGTTATTATAGTAATAATCAAAATCGTGTTTAATGTTCAAATCGCGAATACCAGAAACATAATCCAACTTATAATAATCTACACCGAAATTAAACTGTTCGTATACTTTAAAATTATAATTACTATATATAAAAGAAGTATTGCTAAAGCATTTACTATTATATAAATGGTTCCACCTCAAAGTCCCTGTAACATTGCCCCAATTAAGGCCTGCGGCTAATTTAAAATCTTGTTCTTTATAGCTTGTAAAAAAAACATCACGCCCAAAATAACCACTTAAGTATAACCTATTTTTTTTATTATAATCGTAATTTACTTTGGCATTTAGGTCATAAAAATTATAACCTCCATCGGCTCCAGGTGCTGTATTTCTAATAAGTGGTCGGAGTATCAAATCCAAATAAGTACGTCTTGCCGATATAAGAAATGATGCTTTGTTTTTAATGAGCGGGCCTTCTAAAGTAAAGCGTGAAGATATACTTCCTATCCCACCTTCGCCATGAAACTTGGTTTTATTTCCTTCCTTCATTTGCATCTCAATCACACTGCTTAGTCGGCCCCCATAGCGTGCAGGGAATCCGCCTTTGGTGAGTTCTACACTTTTGAGGGCATCGCCATTGAACAAGCTAAAAAAACCAAACAAATGATTGGCATTATATACCGGAGCATCGTCAAGTATAATTAAGTTTTGGTCGGGGCCGCCGCCTCGCACATATATACCACTGCTGCCTTCGCTACCTTTTTGCACACCGGGTAATAATTGTAATACTTTTAATACATCTTTTTCTCCCAGCAGTGCAGGCAAATCTTTAATAGTTTGCACAGGTATATTAATCTGGCTCATCTGTGCATCTTCACTTACTTTGGGCTCTTTTTTCCCTTTAATATTAACGCTTTCCATTTTGGCCGTTTGCATAACCATTTCTACTATCAGCTCTGTATCTTTTTGTATATTTATATTGATGATCTCCTTTTCAAAACCACTGAATGCAAAAACCAATTGATGCTGTCCACTATCCACCTGAACCGAATAAAATCCATACTTGTTTGCTTGTACCGAAACTGACAAAAATGGTACTGCCACATTCACACCAGTCAAAGGTTCTCGGCTACCCTTTTCATATATATAACCACTTACTGAATATTTTTTTTGTGCAAAGCATATAATGGGGAACAATGATATAAATATTGCGAGTGTTTTTAACTTCATATAATGTATTGAGTGTTTATATATAATTTTATTTATATTTTTCGTGAATGTAATTCGTAATTTAATGAGAAGTCCATCTTTTAACGTAAACAGTTGGGTTCGTTTGCAAAAGTATTTGTTTATAGCTGATGTTCAATGAGAAAAATTATTCTGAGTGGATTCTGATTGCCGCGGCGAATTGATTCATTGTGAAGAATATTTTGAACTCGGAGACGATATTAAAAGATTCTTTGCGGCCAGGACCAATCGGGGCACTCAGAATGACGTGTATTACATTACCCCATTTCATATACCACCAAACCAGTCCTTATCTTGGGTTCTATCCAAGTAGATTTGGGAGGCATGATGAGATGATGTTCTGCTACTTCTTTTAGTTCATCAATAGATGTTGGATAAAGTGTAATTGCCAAATCTGCTTCTCCACTATCTATCTTATCCTGCAAAGTACCTATTCCTTTTCCTCCATCCAAGAATGAAAGTCGCTTATCGGTTTTACTATCGGTAACATGTAATATATTGTTTAAAATATATTTTTCAACGATACTCACATCCAATTTACCCAAAATATCTTCAGGCATATATTCATCTTTTAAGTTAAGTTGATAGGCATGTCCTTTTATATATAAGCCAAACTCTCCTTTCTGTAAAGGCTGGAAAGGCAGGTGTCCGCATCGGGACACATTGAAAAATACTTTTACTTGGTCTAAAAACTCTCTTTCATGAACTTCATTATCTTTTACCAAACGATGGTATTCATATATTGTTAATTTGGAAAAAGGAATCAGACAAACTGGAAAAAAATTGAATGCTGCATTTCTATCATCATCACTCTCACGGCGATATTCACAGTATGATGCCGCACCTGCACTTCGGTGATGTCCGTCGGCAATATACAATTGTTTCATGCCTGCGAATTGTTCGGTAATTTCTGCAATTTCAGCAGCATCGTTTACAGGCCACAAATTATGTTTTATTTGATCTTCACTCAGGAAATTATATTCGGGTTTGCGTTTGGTAGCATTAGCTATAATACGTTCAATGGCCGCATTGTCAGGATAAGTAAGCAGTACAGGGCAACCGATTGTTTTAATATATTTTACATGTTCCATCAACTCATTCTGTTTTTCAGTGAGTGTATTTTCATGTTTTAATATTATTCCGTTCAAATAATCATCAACTGATGCGGCAGCAATAATTCCTGTATATGCTTTGGAGCCGACAATATTTCTATATATATAATAAGATGCTTCTTCTTCTCTAATTAATACATTTTGATCTAATAGTTTTTCTAAATATTCCCTCCCAAATGTATAATGTTTTTCTGGAATTTTAAACTCATCATCAAAGTGTAAAAATGGTTTTACCACATTCAAATAGCTATTGGGATTTTTCTTTATATGCTTTTTAGCTTCTTCCCTGTGCCCCGACTCTGATGCAGCAGAAACCACGTCAGCTAGGTCTTTAGCGGGTCTTATTGCTTTAAAAGGTATGATAGAAGCCAAAATATTTGCGATTGAACGATTTACGATTTATTTTTGATGTCTATATTTTTTTTATTGCTACTGCAACCCTGAGCGGATCCAGATAGCTATCGGGAAAAGGGTTATTTTATTTTAGTGATCAGTAGTCAGTGGCTATTTACTGTTCACTGATTACTATTTACTTCTTCCTAAAAAACTCTATAATTTTCTCAGCAAGTTCAATTCCAATTCTGTTTTGTGCTTCCATGGTAGAGCCGCCGATATGTGGGCTCAGGGATACATTGGGCAACGAAAATAATTCTGATTTTACGGGTGGTTCTTTCTCAAAAACATCGAGTCCTGCAAATGCAACTTTACCAATTTTCAAGGCATTCAATAATGCTTTTTCATCTATTACTCCACCTCGTGAACAATTAACCAAACCAACACCTGGTTTCAAAATTTCAATCTCCTTCTCTCCAATCACAGCATTATCGCCTTCGTTAAAGGGGACATGCAATGATATAAAATCCGCTTTCTTTAATACCTTTTGTTTGGTCACTGTTTGCAATGGGATTTTTACTACTTTGTCACGCATATTAGGATGAAAATAAAAACTAATTTTCACTTCATCTACATAAGGATCATAGGCTAATACATCCATGCCCATACCTAACGCAATCTTAGCAACCTCTTGGCCTATTCGTCCAAAACCTATAATACCCATAGTGCGACCACGAAGTTCAACTCCATTGGCACAAAACTTTTTCAAATCACCAAATTTTCCTGGTGCATCAATAGCCATTTCTCTATTGGCATAATTTATAAATCTCGCCATCGAGAATATATGTGCGAAAACCAACTCAGCTACAGATGCTGATGACGACATAGGTGTATTAACTACTTTTATGCCTTTCTGCTTAGCATAGTCTATATCAATATTATCTAGTCCCACGCCACCACGCCCAATCAGTTTTAAATTAGGGCACACATCCATTAATTCTTTACGAACTTTGGTTGCACTACGCACCGTTATTACATCATAAGCATTTAGTTTTTTTGCTAATTCTTCTTGCGGAATTTTGGTAGTGTCCACTTTGAATCCAGCTTTCTCTAGCATCTTTTTTCCAGTACTGTCGATTCCGTCGTTTGCGAGTATTTTTATCATATTTAAGTAGTTAGTAAACAGTGGTCAGTAATCAGTGGTCAGCCCACCGCGGCGGGCAGTAATCAGTGGCTGACGCTGGATTTGTAACCATTGCTTATATTTATTTTTTGAATTAATTGTTATTTCTCATTAGTAGTCAGTGGTCAGTGGTCAGTCCGCTGCGGCGGGCAGTGGCCAGTGGTCAGTGGCTGACGCCGAACTTGCCTGCGGCAAGCAGGTGGCACTGACTAGTATTTACCGACTACTGTCCACTTTCAAACTCTTTCATTACATCTACCAAAACTTCTACACTTTCGATAGGTAATGCGTTATATAATGATGCACGGAAACCACCAACGGAGCGGTGACCTTTAATTCCTGATATATTTGCTTCTTTTGCAGCAGCCATAAATGCATCATCCAAATCGGGTTTTGTCATTACAAAACATACATTCATTTTCGAGCGGTCTTCGATTTCGCAAGTTCCTTTAAACAAACTGTTGCGGTCAATTTCATTATATAATAAATTTGCTTTGGCGGTATTGCGAACTTCCATGGCAGCAACACCTCCCATCTCTTTCACCCATTTCAAAGTTTGTAATGAAACATAAATAGCAAATACCGAAGGCGTATTATACATACTTCCATTGTCTATATGTACTTGATAGTTCAGCATGGTTGGAATTTTGCGTTTCACATGTCCCAATAAACCACTTTTAATGATAGCCATTGCAACACCTGCAGCCCCCATATTTTTTTGTGCTCCAGCATATATCATATCAAATTTATTAATATCGATAGGGCGACTAAAAATATCAGAGCTCATATCACAAATCATCGGAATAGGGCTATCGGGGAAGCTTTGCATCTGGGTTCCATAAATCGTATTATTAGAAGTGCAATGGAAATATTTGGCATCCGCGGGAATTGTATAATCCTTGGGAATATAATTAAAATTTTTATCCTCTGAGGAAGCTAATACATTCACATTTCCAAAAAACTTCGCTTCCTTAATTGCTCTGGTAGCCCACACACCAGTATTTACATAGGCAGCGGTATCTGTTTCGTCTAACAAATTATTGGGTATCATATCAAATTGCAAACTAGCTCCACCTTGCAAAAACACGATTGAATAACCATCGGGTATATTATATAATTCTTTAATGAGTGCAACAGCTTCATCAATCACCGCTTCAAATTGCTTGCTACGGTGTGAAATTTCGAGAATTGATAAACCCGTGCCTGCAAAATTATTAATAGCATCAATTGAATTCTTGATTGCCTGTGCGGGTATGATGGCTGGTCCTGCAGAAAAATTATGTATCATAAATAGGGTTTTAATTTTGATGCGAAATTATTCGATTTTGTCCAAATGCTCAAGATAATCAAGGTAATTTATTGTCCACACAGCTAAATAATTAACCGTCTCGGTGTTCAAACCTGTTAATGACAGGCTCAAAAAATTAACAAAAAGCAGAATTTGGGATTAAATAAATTGGGGATGACACATTCAGCCTTTATTTTTGCAGACATTGTACTTATAAAATAAAACGCATGACAACTGATACTACTTCCACAATTTCTTTTGCACAAACCGAGAACCAACGCATGATAGCTGATATGGTTCGTGAGTTTGGCGATAAACACATTCGACCGAAGATGATGGAATGGGACGAGAGCCAAGAGTTCCCCGTTGAGGTTTTCAAAAAACTGGGAGAGCTAGGATTGATGGGCGTTTTAGTCCCACAAGAATATGGAGGATCAGGTTTTGGATATTTGGAATATGTAACTGCAATTGTTGAACTTTCAAAAATTTGTGGTTCAATCGGTTTGTCAATGGCTGCTCACAATTCATTAGGTACAGGTCATATTTTACAATTTGGAAACGAAGAACAAAAACAAAAATACCTTCCCAAACTTGCTACTGCAGAATGGATTGGTGCTTGGGGATTGACTGAACCAAATACAGGAAGTGATGCAGGTCGTATGATGACCACCGCTGTAAAAGATGGCGACCACTGGGTGATTAATGGAGCCAAGTCGTGGATTACCCATGGCAAAAGCGGTAATGTAGCTGTTGTTATAGTTCGCACAGGCGAACTGCTCGACTCACATGGCATGACTGCATTTATTATAGAAAAAGGAACAGCCGGTTTTTCTGCGGGTCGTAAAGAAAATAAATTGGGCATGCGTGCCAGTGAAACTACCGAACTCATTTTTGAAAACTGTCGTGTGCACAATGATCAAGTATTGGGCAAAGTAGGCGATGGTTTTGTGCAAGCCATGAAAGTACTTGATGGAGGTCGTATATCCATTGCCTCATTGGGATTGGGAATTGCCAAAGGTGCTTTTGAAGCATCGGTGAAATATGCAAAAGAGCGTCAGCAGTTTGGAAAGCCCATTGGAGAATTCCAAGGAATTGGTTTTAAATTGGCCGATATGGCTACGCAAATTGAAGCAGCCGAACTATTGACCATGCAAGCAGCATATATGAAAAACGAAGGACAGAATGTAAACAAGCAATCGGCCTTTGCAAAATATTATGCCAGTGAAGTTGCCGTACGTTGTAGCACTGAGGCTATTCAAATATTTGGAGGCTATGGTTATACCAAAGATTATCCTGTAGAAAAGTATTATAGAGATTCAAAACTTTGCACCATTGGTGAAGGTACTTCTGAGATACAGAAGTTGGTAATTTCGAGAGCGATTTTGAAGGAATAATTTGGGGCTACCGTCATTCTGAGTCTCGTTGAAAAATGCAAAAAATATTTGACTATTTTTGACGAGACGAAGAATCTCTTGAAATGGAACACGTTTAAATAACTTATATGAAATCCATAAAATCCAAACATATAACAACATTCGAAGAACATTTAGAAAATCGGTATGGTAAAATTGGTTCGGTAAAGAGAACTGAGTTCGAAATAAAAGCGAAGTCATTTGTTGCACAAGAATTAAAACATGCTAAATAATACCGACACTCAATATATAATAGTCCAAAAGAAAGGGACTAATCCCCCCGCATCCCGATAATTATCGGGATTAAGCGGGGCATTCGGGATGTAGTTCGGTATTACCATTCTAAAAACTAAATCCGCCACAGGCGGAGAACTATTTTACTTTAAGAATTGGTATAAAATGGGACACATCAAAGAACCAGAAGGTTTTGATTTAGCAATCAATAGTAGGTCTTTGTCAGTTGAAGAAGAAGAAGCCGTCAGCAAATATATTCGCGAATACAAAGCAAAAAATTTGAACAAGAAGAAATAATTTATATTACTTTTTCCTCTTCCTATTCCCCTCCATCTTCTTCACCTCTTCTTCAAACCATGCTATATATCCATCTAGTTGCGATGCAAGATAATAAGGCAAGTTAAGCAGATGATAGTCTTTGCCCGTCATCGTTTTTATTCCTGTAATTTTAAAATCGCCACTATAGAAACGAATAGCCATTTTGTGTGGAGATTCATCCATATATAAGTGCAAAGATTTTAACGTTCCTGCTGCACCAGATTTAACTTCAACAGGAATTAAATTTCCTTCAAATGGATATATATAATCAATCTCGGCCATCGAAGTTTTTTTCTCACGAACCCAAAAATTCAAACTATATAATGCATTAAAATGCGAGGCCAATAGTTCTTGTCCCACTAAATGTTCTATCATAATACCATTATATACATTATTCAAATCCTGGGTGCCCATAATTTCTTTTTGTATACCTACAAAATAGTTAAGCATACCTGTGTCTAAAACTTGCAAGCGTGGAGATTTTTTATAATCGGGCATTAGGGGCAAAACCACATTTGTTTGCGGATATATCAATTGAATGAGCAGGGCTTTCTCTAAGGCACGTAGGGCTTCTCCCATTTCTCTACTACCATAATTGGATTTCCCAAAACCCTGAAATTTGATGCGTTTTCCTGCTTCACTATAGCTGGCACGAATAGCTTGTCTGATGGTTTGCAATTGAACATTATTGCTTGCATATTTTTCAACATCGTCTATATAAGAAACTATCAACGATTCATATATTTTATTCAAGGAAACCAAATCTTTTGATTTGGCATATTGTTCAACAATCTCGGGCATGCCTCCTATCAAACTATAGGTTTTGAATAACTGTAATAGTTTTTCATGGGCGAAAGATGCTATCGGAATAGTAGTTAATTCTTTCAATGCAGTTTTTTCGCCTATCGCATCCAAAAATTCAGGGAATGAAACAGGACGAACTACTAAATAATCGACACGACCAACAGGGAAACTTATATTTCTATCGAACAAAGATTCCAACATCGAGCCTGCTGCTATAATATATAGTTCGGGCATTTGCTCGTAGAAATAACGGAGTATATTAAGTGCTTCGGGAACTTCTTGTATTTCGTCAATAAAAATGAGTGTTTTTTGTTTGGCTGAATACTTTTTATTTTTTGCAAAAAAAAGTGACTGAACCAGGTCTTCAATTTTTGTGAACTCTCTGAAGGGATCACTATCGACCTTTATTTCTAGGTTCAAATAAAGGTACTGATCGAACTGGGTACCAAACAAATTGACCAAAGTAGTTTTGCCAACCTGCCTAGCACCCCTCAAAACCAATGGTTTCCGCTTTTCACTTGCGGCCCATTTTTCCAATTCTCTAAATACTATCCTACTAAACATGTCACAAAGTTAGGGTAAATACTACAAATTTTTGTCATAAAGTTAGGGTTGTTTTTGTCATTTTCTGTCACAAAGTTAGGGTAATTTTTGATATTTTTTGTCACAAAGTTAGGGTTGTTTTTGATATTTTTTGTCACAGAGTTAGGGTTGTTTTTGTCTTTTTTTGTCACAAAGTTAGGGTAAATTTTACAATATTTTGTCACAAAGTTAGGGTAATTTTTACAATATCTTGTCACAAAGTTGGGGTAATTATTGTAAAATATTGTCACAGAGTTAGGGTTGTTTTTGTCATTTTTTGTCACAGAGTTAGGGTAAATATTGCCGATTTTTGTCACAAAGTTAGGGTTGTTTACTTTTTAAGAATGCTAAAAAAGTAGACAGAAAACAAGTATTTTTGCCCCATGTCTAACCCATTCAAACAAGAATTAATTAGTGCATTAATGCGAGAACATTCCATTAAAAATACGATGGCAATTGTTGGGTTAATTGGTGGAGAGCAAAAGAAGTTTGATATACTGATGGATTTATTTTTCCATGGTGAATATAGAATCGTACAACGTGCATCGTGGGTGCTGGGCCATTGCGGAGAGATGCATCCCCAACTAATTAAAAAATGGATTAAGCCCTTGCTCGAAAATCTTTCCAATCAAGTTCATGATGCTGTAAAAAGAAATACTGTAAGAATTTTACAGGAATATATAATCCCTGAAGAGTTAAGTGGTTTGGCGTACGATCAATGTTTCAAATTATTAATTAGCCCCACCGAACCTATAGCGGTTAAGGCATTTTCCATGCAAGTATTATATAATATAACGACAGATATTCCTGAGCTAAAACCCGAATTGGCAGAAGCGATCAGCAAACAATTACCTTTCGGTTCAGCCGGTTTAAAAAGTAGAGGTGGGAAGATTTTGAAGTTGTTGGGATATTAATATCTCCGTCGTATTCCTAAAATCATTCTCCGCCGCGGCGGAATAATTAATTCAATCGTAAATGTTAATGTCTATTATATATGAATCCTTGTCCACAATGTGGAAACTTAGGCTTAACATATGCTTAATCGTATATAATACATTTGCACACCATGGATAAAACACTACAGAACCTAGTTGAAAAACTTATATTAAAAGATGAGTTTTTTGATATCAACAACAATATACATAACAAGGCCCACACCTACCGTGTGATGTGTCATATCATAACATTGAGCGAACGTGTAGGACAAATCCGCGAAGGCAGTTTGGCTATGTGTGCTGCATTTTTACACGATATGGCCCGCACCGACAGTGGTTTTTGCAAACTACATAATAAATGGGCAGCCGAGGTAAAACTTCCACAGTATGAAGAATTCTTTTTCGAATGTGGGGTAAGCCGTAAAGACCGTGAAGAGATAAGAGTTGCAATTAATTTCCATAGCATCGATCAAGAATTGGATAGATTCCATCCTTTTGCAAAAACAACTGCTATATTAAAAGATGCCGATGCATTGGATCGTTTCCGTTATGGGGATGATGATTTTGATGCGAAGTTTTTGCGTTATAAAACGTCATTACAATTGATAGATTTCGGTAGACATTTATATATCGAAACCAAAAACAATAAAGACTTAACTTTGCTAGAATGCTTACGTATTCGTGATGAATTTTTCGCTCAACAAAAAGAAATTGAAGCTTTAACAAAGCCAGTTGAAGAAGAAGGGATTTTCAGAAGGGTGTTTACAAGGATGTTTGCGTAGTAGGATTCGGGAATTGCGATTCGGTTAGCCGCGGCGAATGGGGCTATAAAGCTGATGATTGTTAGATGCCTGTGGTTGCGTGTTATCGCCAACCACACTTATATCAACTAATAACCAACCTTAACTAATTTTCTATTATATATTTCCTTCGTTATCACAGCGTAATATATATATTCCATTTTGCATTGCCGATAAATCAATCGTCGTATTCTGATTGGCTAAAATTAGTATATTATTCATTACCATCTTTCCTGAAATATCTATAATACTTGCTGCTAGATTTTTGCTCGACTGCGAACTTATTTGTATTTGATGATTATTTATATATAATACTTCGATGAGTGAATTTCTATCCATATCTGAAATTGATTCTGGATAAAAAAAGATGGTGTCATCTACTACAAACACATAGCTACTGCCAGCTATTATTATAGACCTAACCACGGTAGGGCCTACTCTATTATACCGAAACTCAATATATAATAGTCCACAAAAAGGGGACTAAACATATTGTAGTTCGGCATTACCATTCTAAAAAACTAAATCCGCCACAGGCGGAGAACTATTTTAGTTTAAGAATTGGTATAAACTTAAGATGCTGAATAGCTCCTTTATATTTATTACCACCCGGAAAAGGCACAGTCCATTCGTAAAATAAATCTGAATCTCGAATTCCAATTCTTGTACTTTCCATTTTTAATTCAAAGCTATCATTACCCAAATAATTGGTAACTACTCAGGTAGGTAAAACTCAATGGTGTCAATGGCTTTCAATTCAAGTGGAAATGCAATGATATTTACAGAAGTGAGCATTTATAGGTGTTCTTCAGAATATAGAATTTATCAACATATTAACATAGT
>JAWXAU010000178.1 GCA_034439655.1 Bacteroidota bacterium
CAGGAGCATATAGGATTTTTCATAACATTGGGAGCATACAGTACTGATTCCAAAAATTGAAAATAAAAAAAGAGGAGTTTTCGCACAGACACTATATAGTATAAGCAGAAGGTATTACATTATATAGTACTCGAAATGGATCCGATCCTACATTAAATATCTTCTCCCATTTCTCATCACTAATTTTCGATGGTTCGGCTTTGCGTGTATAACCTCTGAACCGCACCCCCACATCGAATGAATAACCCCACATAAATTTATCCCCGCCCCAAGTATAATACTTCCCTAAATTAAATGAATTGCTGGCAACTTTAATATCGCGTTGTACTGCACCACCTGCTCCATCACTCCCTTGTGCCGACACGGTGGCTTGCCTCCCCACTCACATCAAATCAATTCCTGAATTTCGACCAGTTTTACCCTGAAAGCCGATGGAGAACCCTCTAAATCCATGTATGGCAGGCATATTTTTGGTAAGAATAGTTTCGTTGCGAAGATTGTAGGCATGTATCACACGGTTCACTTCTTTTGGGTTGGCATGCCCATAATGGTATCCCACCGTAAGCCCTGTTTGTCCCATTGCACTAGACACCATAAGTACAAACAAGAAAAAGATTGTAGCTCTGTTTAACATGCTGCAAATAGTGGTGAAAATATGTTTATGTGGATATACCCTGCGGGGTGTATTTTAATGAATGCTTAAATCATTAAATCTAAAATCATTAAATCATACTTACCAAAACTATCTTTGCACCTTGCAATATACCCTAGCTCAAATAGCAACTATTACAAACGGCAGCCTGCCAAATGGCGGCGGAGATGCAGCGATACAAACTATTATAACCGATAGCCGCACCAATCCCATACCTGCAAGTGCACTGTTTATAGCCTTGGTGGGTGAGCGGAATAACGGTCACGATTATTTGCTACAAGCCTATCAAAATGGCTGTCGTTGTTTTATGGTGAGCCAAGTCGTTGATCATTCACTTTTGCCTGAGGCAAGTATAATACAAATACAAAATACTTTAACTGCATTGCAAACATTGGCAGCCCACCATCGCAGAGAAATGTATATGCCCGTAGTAGGTATTACCGGTAGCAATGGTAAAACCGTGGTAAAGGAATGGCTCAACCATTTGCTACATAAAGACTATAATATATATCGTTCTCCGCGAAGTTATAATTCACAGATTGGTGTACCGCTTTCTGTTTTGGGAATGGAGAAAGAGCATGGGCTGGTTGTAATAGAAGCGGGCATATCGCAGCCTGGCGAAATGGAACAATTGCAACATATTATTAAACCCGATATGGTCGTGTTCACGCACTTGGGGACCGCACACGATGCAGGTTTCGAGAACCATTTGCAAAAAGCAGAAGAGAAACTAATGCTTGCAAAAGATGCCGATTGTATTATAGCTCCTGTAGGAAATGTGCAATTGAAACAAGCTCTCG
Organism: Bacteroidota bacterium; assembly: GCA_034439655.1. Classification (NCBI taxonomy): domain Bacteria; kingdom Pseudomonadati; phylum Bacteroidota; species Bacteroidota bacterium. The sequence continues at coordinate 1,453 of JAWXAU010000178.1, forward strand.
AAGCTTTCAAGCACAAGCATTTTATTAAAATGATTACGTGGGGGTTTAGCACCCATGCCACCGTAAATGTTCAGAAGGTGGAGAAGACTATTTTGGGTAGCTCGATTACTTATATATATAAATCTACAGAATTAAAATTTGATATACCTTTTAGCGATGATGCTTCTATAGCCAATGCACTTACTTGCCTTTGTTGTCTACTCGCTTTGGAACGATTGGATGAAGAACATATACAAAGATTTACCACGCTGCAACCTGTCGAAATGCGTTTGCAAATGCTGCATGGCGTGAATAATTGTATTATAATAAACGACAGTTATAATGCCGATATAGAATCGCTGCAAGTAGCGTTAGATTATTTGGAAAGGCAGAATCCACGTCTTTCAAAAACTATAATACTAAGCGACCTCCAACAAAGTGGTTTAAGTAGCGATGATTTATATACCTTGATTGCAAACCTTATCAAGCGACATAATATAGATAAGTTGATTGGCATAGGTCCTGAAATAAGCAAACATGCAAAACTTTTTGAATGCGATAAAGAGTTTTATAAAGATACTGCCAACTATATATCAAAACTCAATACGTCGCAATGGAGCGAACAAGCTATATTAATCAAAGGATCACGCATATTTGGTTTCGAACAAATAAGCAAAGCACTGGAGAAAAAAACACACCAAACTCGTTTAGAAATAAACTTGGAAAATGTATCACACAACCTGCATACTTTACTTGCTTTGCAACCACCTCATACCAAAGTAATGGCGATGGTAAAAGCATTTGGTTATGGAAGTGGCGGACATGAACTCGCGAAAATGCTTCAACACCAAAAGGTAGATTATATGGCTGTGGCCTATGCGGATGAAGGTGTGGAACTTCGCAAAGCAGGAATTAAAACACCTATAATGGTGATGAGTCCTGAGCCAAATAGTTATAGACTTTTGGTAGATTATAATTTGGAACCAGAAGTATATAGTATACAAGAATTGGAAAGCTATATAAAATTTTTGGCAGACAATCATTGTAATACCTGGCCTGCTATTCATATTGAATTGGATACTGGCATGCACCGTTTGGGTTTTCAAACAGATGAATTATATATTTTAACGGAACATATACAAAAACTTCCCAAACTAAAAATAGCATCCATATTTACCCACCTTGCCGCTGCCGATGAAAACGAGTTTGATACTTTTACACAAAGCCAAATTGATAGATTTGAGCAAATGGCAAATGATATACAAAGTATATTAAACTATACTATTTTAAACCATACTAGTAATACTGCGGGCAGTATCCGGTTTAACCCTAAAAGACCATTTGATATGATACGCTTGGGCATTGGACTTTATGGTATTGATCCTACCAATAATATACAAAACAAACTACAACCTGTGAGTCGTTTGGTTTCTATAATACTTCAAACAAAAAACATCAAGCAAGACGACACCATTGGCTATGGCCGTCATACCACTGCCGATAAAGATATGCAAATAGGAATTGTAGCAATTGGCTACGCAGATGGATTAAATAGACTATTAAGTAATCGCAAAGGACAATTATATATAAAACAAAAAGCGGTAGATATTGTAGGCAATGTATGTATGGATATGTGCATGGTCGATTTAACTAATTGCGATGCCAAAGCTGGCGATGAAATTATCATATTCGAAAATGCGGAGCAGTTATATAAAATGGCTGAAGTATGTAATACTATCCCTTATGAAATACTCACGCATATATCACAAAGGGTGAATAGGGTTTATGTGTTTCATTAATGCTTTTATTGCCTTTTGGAACGTTTGAAACTTTCAAAAAGGTAACTCCGCCGAAGTATATCATGAATGTTTTTGAGTAAGTTTGTTCTATCATACCTTTGAAAAAAACTTGATGAATTGTGAAGATAACACTATATTTTTGCCTTTTGTGTGAAACTACAGTATATGCCTCTAGCACCTTTATTGCTTTCTGCTATAAGAGACACCAATCATTAAACAGCAATGAATTATAGAACTTTTTTGATTTTTATTTTCGTTTTCGGAAAGACCTTTAATTGTTATGCTCAAAAGGTAACATATAATTATACCAATTCTTAAACTAAAATAGTTCTCCGCCTGTGGCGGATTTGGTTTGTAGAATGTTATACCAAATTCTTAACCTATAACGGAAGTTAAAACATACTTTATAGC
>JAWXAU010000179.1 GCA_034439655.1 Bacteroidota bacterium
GAAACTCAATATATAATAGTCCAAAAGAAAGGGACTAATCCCGAATGCTTTCGGGATGTAGTTCGGCATTACCATTCTACAAACCAATCCGCCACAGGCAGAGAACTATTATAGGTTAAGAATTGGTATAACATTCTAAAAACTAAATCCGCCACAGGCGGAGAACTATTTTAGTTTAAGAATTGGTATTATTTACCAAGTATAAGAACAAGGAGGCTAGGCGATGCAATACCCTTGTGCTTCGTATTTTTAAAAAATATTTTTTCTAGTTCTTAATTGTCAAGCATCTTCAGCGATTGCAGCATTAGATTGTCCTAAATACTAGACTTTTGAAGTTTATATGAAGAAAAATAAAGCTTCGTTGTAAATCATTTACCACTGGTTAAAAAAAAGAACCCACAAATAAATTTATGCTTTTTTAATCCACAAAATGTTTGCAAGTAGACATTTCTTTCACATACCTTAGTAGCCCGATTTTACAATAAAGTAATATCGGATAAAATGAATCTTCAATCAATCTAACTATAAATTAATCCATTATGAACAATTTCTACAAATTATTAATGCTGGCAGCGTTTACTATTTCTGCCAATGCAATGCAGGGTCAGTTAACCGGCTCACGCACCATTCCAAGTGCAAACTATGGCTCAGTTCGAATTGCAGTCGACTCCATTAATACCTACGGTGTGGGTGCAGGTGGAATTATTTTTAACATTACACCTGGTCATTATGAAATGACATCGGGTAATATTGCCTTGTTAAATTACACCACAACTTCCAATTCCATTGTCTTCAAGAAAAATGGAGCAGGTGCAAACCCGATTATTACTGCAGGCACAGGCACTGGAACTAGAGATGGTATCCTTCGTATTGAAGGCACTGACAGTGTAACTATTGACGGGCTTGAGCTAAGAGATACTATTACAAACACCACTGCAACACAAATGATGGAATATGGTGTGGCGTTCTTTAGAAATTCAGCTACTAATGGTTCTAACAACTGTAAGGTGATTAATTGCGTTATCAAACTTCAAAAATCGAATACCAACAATAGTATCGGTGTTTCATTGACAATTACCAATAGTACTGGTGCTACGCAAACAGGGACTGTTGTAGGCTATAGAGCGTCGAACCTTCTTATTGAGAACGATTCTATCAGCAATGTTACTTCAGGCATCCATTTATCAAATACAGGTACGCCTATATCGCCACTATATGATGACAATGTAATTATTAGGAATAACAATATCAGCAACTTTGGTAATACTTCTTCAACTTATTATGGAATAAGATTCGATCAATGTACAAATTCCTCAATATATAATAATACCATTATAGGTGGCACTGGCAACACGGTTACATGTTATGGTATCTATAATACAGGAAATGATTCTATGACAAATACGGTAAGAAAAAACACGATTACACTTACACCTAGCAATACAAGTTCGCAAGTTACTGCCATTATTTTTGCCAGTTATTCTGGTGCAGCAGGTACGCTAAATGTTGACTCGAATACTATTCAGAATTGTACGATGGCAGCAGCCACTACATCTAATTGGTATGGTATATATTTAAATTCATCAACCAACTTTACCAATGTTATTAATGGAAATATATTTTCTAACAATAAATATGGTTCTACTTCTACTACCTCTACTGGAGACTTTCATGCTATATATATGGCAGGTGCAAACAATACCAGTTCAGGAAGTTCAATTACTATTGCAGGAAATTCCATTACGGGACATGCCCGCTACCAAAGCACTATAGGTGCTGGATTTGCCTACATGATTGGAATGACCGTAGAAGCATTGACAGTAAATATATTTAACAATACCATTCAAAATGACACGATGCCTAGCAACTCAATTTTTGCAGGTATATATAATACTGCTTCTTCAGCTACAGTAACTAGAAGAATATACAATAATACCGTAAAAAATATTGTTCGTTCTAATGCGAGCACAGGTGAGAAATATGGAATTTATTTTAACAGTGGAAGTACTAGTATAGATAGTGTCTATAATAATACAGTTTCTGACTGGAATACCTTGGGAACAGGCCAATTTATTGGTATTGGGGCTAGTTCAACGGGAAATAAATATTTTGACAGGGACAGTATATATAATATAACAGACTCATCAACATCAACCAACTATATGCTATATTGTATAAATGGCATTACCAATAACGTAGTAATTGCAAACAATTATATATATAATATTACTTCAAGAGCCAATTCTTTTACACATCACAATATTTTCAACAGTTCTGGAAACGCGGGTACAGCAAATTCAGGCCGAATAGATTCCAATTACATCAATACGCTGTCTTTCCCAAATACTACAACAGGAATAGTATATGGTATACAAACCACAGGGCATCCTTATACCTATAACATTCGGAATAACACCATTAGCAGTATTAGTTACGGAGGAGGTTCCACCGTGGCAACTGGGTTATTTTACGGAATTAATCCATCAGGGACTAATCTTACAGCCAACTCAACTTTAAATGTATCAAATAATTCCATCAGTAGCTTCACGAGGAGTCAAAGCTCTCCAGGCTCAGGAGTAACGTATGGTATTTATGGTAGTAATGCTGGAAATATTTTTAATAATGTTTTCAATAATACAGTACAAAGTATAAATGCCCCCAGCAATAGCGATATGGCTGGAATATTTTTGGCGGGATCGAGTGCCTCCATTTATAAACGTATTTATAATAATGTTGTTAAAAGTTTTACTCGGTCAACCAGCACAAATGGAACAACAGAGGGCATTTATATGTCAGGCACTTGCTTAAGCGATAGTGTATTCAACAATACCATTAATACCTTTACTTCCATAGGAACCGGAGTTACCTATGGTATTCGTAGCGAAGGAGCATCTACCAACAAATATGTTTTCAATGATTCTATATATAATATTACTGCTACTGGCACTATTAATGGTATATCGCAAGCAAATGGCACAACCTGCAACTATCACCGCAATATTGTAAGTGGATTGACTAGCAATACTGCTACTACTGGAGTTGTAAATGGTATATCAATGACAACGGGAATAGCAGTAAATATATTCAACAACAAAGTAGCCAATCTCACAGCTCCCTCGCATACTGGCTTTTCAGTAAATTCTATTACAGGGATTTCTATTTCAGGGGGCACCGCTGCAAATGTATATTATAATACAGTATATTTAAATAATACAACTAATACGGGTACTACATTTGGTAGTGCTGCATTATTTTTATCTACTACACCCACTGTTTATTCTATAAACAATATTTTAGTAAACAATTCCGTTCAAAGCGGAACTGGAACTACTTCGGCATGCTACAGAAGTAGCACTGTACTTACAACGCATCGTGATAGTAGCGGATATAACTTATATTACGTGAGCTCGGTTGGTACCCAACGTAACTTGATGTTTGATGGTACTACACGTAGTCAAACACTTTTACAATTAAAAACTTATTTCCGCACACATGCGTTTGGTCTTCGTGAACAATATTCAATCAATGAAAGCCCCACTTTTTTGAGCACAACTTATTCGAGCAATAACTTCCTGCGAGTAGATTCCACCATAGCAAGTGGTATTGAAAGTGGAGGTCGCCTGCAACCAAGCACATTTTCAAGTAACGACTTTGAAAGGAATACTGTAAGAACAGGTTATCCTTTGGGAGGCCAAAGCAATGGTGGTGGCAAATTGCCTGATATAGGAGCCTATGAATTCGATGGTTTGCCAAATACTGCACATGCATATAGCACCAGCAACGTAACACACCCCACTATGCTTGCTGCTGCACGTAACAGAAAAAACCAACAGATATTAAAAATGGAAGTAGTAACTACAGGTGCTTATGATTTGCAAAGCGTTACCAATTTCACCTTAAATGCTAACAATACCGACAATATTGCCGATGTTGATTCTGCAATGTTATATTATACAGGCAATGTAAATTCATTTGATACATTTATGTATATTGGACGAGTAAAGCCTTCGATAATTAATTATAATATAGCAACTAATTTTAAACTGCAACCAGGCAGCAACTATTTTTGGCTAGTATATCAAACCAATGACACTGTAATCTTGGCCGACAGTATTGATGCTGAACTAGTAGGTGTTACCGTTGGAGGGGCAGTGCAAACCATAAATGCAGCTCCTGACAAAGGAAGGGAAATTAAAGGCCCGATGTGTGGAAACTTTACAGTAGGAGTTGCAGGCAACTACACTACAATTACCGATTTAGCATCAGAATTAGGGAACCGCGAAGTTGATACCACATGTACCATTGGTGTTGTGTGTAAATTACTTGATGCCACTTATAGTACCAATGAAACATACCCTATTGTATTTGATTCCATAGTTGGCACAGGGGCAGGAGGAAGAACTATAACTTTAAAACCAGCTTCAGGTGTTAGTGCAACCATTGTAAGCTCACAAAATCACAGCTTAGTGCAATTTAAAGGCACAAGGTATTTTACCGTTGATGGAAATAATGGTAATGGGCAAAAAAACCTCACCTTCAATAATAATAATTCCAGTCCCACAGCAGCATCTATTGCAGATGTTTGCTTAATAAGTTATGGCACCAATCTTGGTGCTAAATACATGACATTTAAAAATACAAATTTTACTTCTTTCACAGGCTCTCCTAATGGCACATTAAATACCGCAAGTGCGGGTATAGCAACTGGCACCATAGCCACCGCAGTAGCTGCTGCAATTGATATTGACAATCTCACAATCGATAGTTGCTGGTTCTATAATGTTGCTCAAGCTGGGGTATTCCAAGGTGCGACCATTTTAGATACACTTACTATTACACATAATATTGTGGGTCACGATGACTATACAACAAACAGAGGTTCGTACGGTTTCTTCATAACAAATGCGGGTGTTACCTATTTCAATTATAATAATATTTATAATTTAATAAGTAGTTCCCCTGTTTCATTTGTGAACCCTTATGGTGTGTCGATTCAAAATACATTGGTTGGTGGTTTGATTGAAATAAAGAAAAATACTTTCAAATCAATCAGATATGAAAGAGTAACAGCAACAGGTTTTGGGACAGCAGCTATATTTGTTTCACCAAACGTTGCAAATTCAAATGTTAGAATCCACAATAATTCTATATCCGATCTTACTTCTTCTGGTAATCTAATTGGATCTGCTGTAGGCAGCGGAATCAAAGGAATTTCTATTGGAGGAACGGTTACAAGTAATGTACAAGTTTATAATAACTCTATTAGTCTTGCTGGAACGGTTATTCGTTCAGGTGCCACTAATGACAAATCTGCTTGTATATTTATTGATAATGTTGCAGATAGTATGTATATTTATAATAACACTACTTCTAATAGTATACAAAATTCGACAGGTATTGATACAGCATTCTCATTCTATTGTATTGCAGCTTCATCAAAGTTAAAAGCTATTGACAATAATAATTATTATGTAAATGCTACAAGAAGTAGACTTGCCTTTTTCTTAAGTGCTGGTGCTGTAAATACTTTAGCGGCTATTAAAACTGCTTCTGGACAAGATACCTTCTCTTTATCGGGCAATCCAAAATATAATACTTCTACCAACCTTCGTCCACAAAGCACCACAAATTTATTTACCGCTGGTAAATCTTTAGCAGTAATTACTGATGATTTATTAGGTACAACACGCAGTGCAACTCCAACAATAGGTGCGTATGAAGATACTGGTGACTTTGCTGCTCCAGTAATTACCTATACAGCTTTTGCAAACAGCAGCAATGTGGCTACTTATAATGTAAATAGTAATGTGAAAGCCATTGACCCCACACCCGGCACACTAGCTACTAGTTGCAGAGTATATTATCGCAAATCGACAAACGCCAATGCATGGGGTGGTACTAACGATAATACCACAGATGGTTGGAAATATGTGGACGCAACAGTTAGTGGAATATATTTTAATATACCCATTGACCACAACCTGTTATACGGTGGAACTGCATCGGGCGATCAAATATATTACTTTGTAATAGCCCAAGATGGAAAAGCAATACCGAATGTTTCTTATTTAAATGGAACACTTACGTCAACACCTACTAGCACAACACTTACCACTGAATTCCCATTAACTGGCTCGCCTGATTCATATATTATCAACAACGCCGTGACTGGATGGATTGATGTGGGTCCAAGCTATCCTTATAAAAATTTAACAGGCGATACCGGTGTATTCAAATTCATCAACCAAAATATTTTGGGTGGCAATTTACATGTGCGTATACGTGAAAATTTAGTAGAACCAGGTACACATGCATTAAACGAAATAAGTGATAGTATTGGAAACTCAAGGGTAATTATATATCCTGACAGTGGAGGTATTACCCGCAACATCACAGGCTATGTAGCACAAGCAATGATAAGAATAAGTGGTGCTGACCGTGTAACTTTCGATGGCCGCGATACAGCAACGCTCACAGGGAAGTACTTAATGTTCCGCAATACCCATGCAACCAACTCTACTTTCAAATACTTGAACGATGCAAGCTATGACACCATTGAGTATTGCACAGTCGAAGGTATGAATTCCTCATCCATATCAGGAGTATTATATATAGGACAAGGCTTAGCAAATGGTGCAGATAATCTCACTTTTAACAATACTGATTTTAGAAACCGTAGCGATTCCGCGGCGGCAGTGCTACCAAATACTGTTATTTATTGCGAAGGCCAGTCAATATATATACTTAACGACAATATCAATATTACCAATAATAATATATATAACTTTAGTAACGCTGGAATTTTTGCAGCTAATATTGGAAACGGTTCTGGCATAAATATTACTGGAAACAATTTCTACTTCAATCATTCCACAAATGCAACCACTAGTCAATTTTGTATTAACTGGGCTGCGGGAGGTTTGTCGGGAGGCAATACCATTAATGATAATTATTTTGGTGGTTCTACTGCCAATTGCGGAGGTGCGGCTTGGACCAATGCCTCTGTAACAGCAGGAACATCATGGAATGCCATTCGTATTACTGGTAATAGCGTAAATTCAAATATTTTGGGTAATACCATTCAAAACCTTCAAATTCCCAATGCAGGTAATGGTCCACAGTTTATTGGTATTTTTGTGAATGGTAGTGGTGAAGAAACAATTGGAAGTGATCTAAAACCAAATATTATTGGTAGTGCATCTGACACCGCAGGGATTACCGTTAATACTGGTAATTCTCAGTTTGGTATTGTTGGCACTTCTACCAATAATGTTCGCATCCGTTATAACCAAATCCAAGGTTTGAAGTTGGGTGCATCAACCACAGCATTTACAGGCATTCAAGTTACTGGTGCTACTGGATTCGATTCAATCGAAAATAATACTATTGGGGCAAGTGCTACTGTAAATAGCATAAACCATTATGGTACAAGTACTGTGATAGGAATTACTGCAGTCAAAACTTTCGGGTCCTACGTGGCGAATAACACTATTCAAAGTATTAGCACTTTTGGTGCTACACAGTTTCAAGGTATTAATCAATCTGCTTCAAATGTGGGTTCTAACATTTACACAATTGGAAATACAATTGGCTCTTCAACCGCTGCAAATGGCATTAGATTATATGGCGTACACACAGGTTTTTATGGATTGATAACTAGTACAGTAACAGGTAAATCATATATATCGGGAAATACAGCAAAAGGAATACAGCTACTTAACAATGCAGCCACAGGGCAAGTAACTTTCGGACAGTTTAGCGGCTATGACAATTATATATACAGCAACACCTTTGGTGAATTAGGTGCTACAAATAGCATTGTGTCTGCCGGCAATAGCCCCTTTCTCGCCTTTAACAATACAAATAATGATTCCTTATTCTTCTACGGTAATACAATTGCAGGTGTAAATATGTCAAATACTAGCACTCCTGTTTTTTATGGTATTTACCAAGCTACGAATAATGCATATATACTTGACTCGGGCAATATGGTTGGAAACCCTGCTGTAAACGGTAGTATCACAATGGCAGGTTCGGGCTTTTTCTTTGGATTGTACAATGCAAATTCCAATACCTTTGGTCTTGACTTTAAAAACAATACCATCGGTGGTTTAACTAGGTCTTTAGCTGGAGGGTCATACACAAATTACATGATATACAATCAAAACAGTTCCAATACTGTTAGCGGTCATAAGTTTAGAAACAATACCATTGAAAACTTAAGTTTTGCGGGTGCCGCCACTCTTTATGGTATTTATACCTTTGGAAGTGCTACTCCAAGTTTAGGCTTGCAGATAAATGACAATAGTATTAAAACAATAGCATTTACACACAGTAGTTCTTCTTCCTCAATGTATGGAATTTTCCCAGCTTCTGGTGCTCCCGATTTGGTATCCTATAATAATACAATTGGGCATGCTACATTTACTAATAATATTACTATGAATGAAGTAGGTACTTTTGCCGGTATTTATAATAGCAACGCTACCGACACGGTTATGATATATAACAATATAGTAGCAGGGATCAATATTAATAATTCCGCAACATCACCCTCAATTTATGGAATTTACAATTCTACTACTGCGTCATTATTCCTAGACTCTGCAAATACTATTGGTAACACTGGAGTTAGTGGAAGTATTACAATTGGTGGACTCGGCACATTTTATGGCCATCAATTTATTGGCAATCCTGCTAACGGTATAAAAATTAAAAACAATATTGTTGGAGGCATATTGCGATCAGGTACTGGAACTTACATAAGTTATGGTATACAAAATACTGATGCAAGTAATACCAATAGTGCACATAATATCAATAATAACACTATCCAAAATATGACCTTTGCGGGTGCTGCTACTACTTATGGCATTCACTCTGTTTCTTCATCTGCTGTAGCTAATAATGGCGGACCTGGCGATAGGGTTTACAACAACGTTATTAAAACTGTTTCGTTTACACATAGTACCGCATCATCGCTCTTCTATGGCATTTTCCACAATAATGCTTCCGATTGGTTGGTTTACAATAATACAATTGGAGATACTTCTACTACAGGAAATATTACCATGAATGAATTGGGCACTAACGGATTTGCAGGTATTTGGAATGCCAATACAAACCCCGATACCAGCATTATCTATGGTAATGCAATTGGTGGTATTACTATTAACAACTCTAGCACCAGCCCAAGTATGTATGGTATTGGGCAAAATGGAGCGACTTCGACAAACTGGTACTTTCTTGATTCAGCCAATGTGGTTGGAAATAGCAATGTAAATGGAAGTATTACGATAAATGGAGCAGGGGCTTTCTATGCTCACTATATGCCTGCCACTATTGCAGTTTCTGGAACAGGACATACTATTAAAAATAACAGTATTGGAGGATTGACTAGAACAGGTAGTGGATCGGCCAATACCTATGGAATTTTTGAAACGTATGCACCTGCTTCTATTACTAGCAATAATCTTGTTGGCAACAACACTATTAGCAATTGGAGCTTAGCAAATCCTGGAATCACTACAGGTATTTATTGCAGTGTGAGTGCGGGCAGGTACAGCTATATATATAATAATACTGTAAAGGCTATTACCCTTACCAATGCAGGCTCAGCTAGTTCTTTTTCAGGAATTGCATTCAATGCAGGTAAAGTTAACTTTACCCAACCTGACTCAAGCAGTGCAGGTAATAATGTGGTGGGCGACCCCAATGTTTCCAATAGTATTAATAGTGCTTTGAATGGCCCTCACAGTGGAATTAGTACTGTTGCAGCAAGTGCCACTATGATTAGAGGTAACAGCGTAAATAACATCACCGCTACTTCTTCTGGCACAAGCAATGGGATAGTTGGTATTGCTGCAGGAAATGGTGCCACTGCTGCGGAAATTACTAGTAACACTGTTAAAAACTTAAGCTGTGCTGGTACAAGTACTAACGCTTTAAGTACTGGCGGTTCTGTTAGTGGCATCTTTACTACATCAACTTCTACCATGAATGTTCAAAATAATATCATCAATGGTATTGCTCTTACCAGCTCAGGGACTACATCATTTGCCACTGGAATTGATTTATACTTGCCAGGTGCTACTACTGTAAATTCAAATAGAATATTTAACTTGGCCTCTAATAGCAATGGTGATTTGTCAGGCTTGTATTTCAGAAGCACGAACAACACAACACATGTAATTAAAAACAACCAGATTACTATTGCGAATGGCGGTAATACAAATGATGCACTTATTAAAGGTATCTATGCCGACCAAGCTGCTGCAACAAGTACTACACAACTTTACTATAATACGGTATTGCTTAGTGGTTCAGTTTCATCAGGCTCAAACTTAAGTACTGCATATTATAGAAATAGCACCACAGGAAATACTAATGTATTGAATAATATATTCATGAACGAACGCACTGGAGGTAGCGGCACTCATTTGGCACAATGGTATGGTTCAGGCATTACTAATAACCGTACAAACTATAACTTGAACGTAACGGCTGACAGCAATAATGTTGCCCGTAGCAGTTCTACCAATTACAACCTCAATGCATGGCGTAATGGCTTGCAACGCGACAGTAGTGGTTGGTATGCGATAGCAGGAACAAATGTTGTGGCCGATAGTATGTTCATCGATAGAGTGAATGGCGATTTGGGAATAAACACCACCACTACCGAGGCTTGGTATGCCTGCGGTAAAGGTTTGCAAACACCTGGTTATGCCGATGAATACGGGAACCCTGCATCTGTTAGAAGTACAACTATAGCTACAGGTGCACCTGATATCGGTTCCGATGAATTTACACCTACCTCTGAGCCCGATGCATTATTTGTAAAAGGCCCACATACCAATAATAACACGGATTCATTGATGTACGGTTTCAGACCTGTAGCCTATATATATTGGAAAGGGGGCACTTTGCCTACCTATGGCAACTTGCGTTATTATACAGGAACAACTCCTCCTGATAATACCAATAATGGATTAAACCCTACAGCTAAGTATATGAATTGCTACTGGATAATTGCTGCCACAGGTGGAACTTTATATGAGTATGATATCAATTTCAAGTATGATGATGCATTGGTGGGAACATTGAGTTCAGAAAGCAATTTGAGAATTTCACGTAAACAAATAAATGTTTTGGGAACTTGGAAAGCACATATAGCCGATGCAACTGTAAACACAAGTACCAATATTATGCGACTTGTGAATACCACTGGATTCTCGGTTTGGACAGGTAGCGACCAGAGCGACCCATTGCCTCTTACCTTAGTGAGCTTTACTGGTAAAAAACAAGACAAAAATGTAATGTTGAACTGGGTTACCTCATTCGAAGAGCAAATGGATGGTTATGAAGTAGAATACAGTATCGATGCTCAAAACTTTGCAAGCATCGGATTTGCGAAAGCGGTGAATAACCATTTCAGCGAATGTAATTATAACTTGTTGCATACTTCACCTGTTACAGGAAACAACTACTACCGTTTGAAAACTTTAGAAAGCAATGGTAAGTTTAGCTATAGCAATATCGTGGTGGTTAATTTTGACGATGTTGAGCAGATGCAAATTGTTATTCAACCAAACCCTTCAAAAGACCAGGTGAGTATCGTATTGCAAAACCAAACACAGCCCGCCTTAATCCAAGTGTTTGACATGGCAGGCCGCTTAATGTTCAATGAGAAAGTTACTTTAGGTCAGAACATTACTCAGGTAAACCTACAAAACTGGAACTTGGGTAGCTATATTTTACGAGTTACCAATGAAGACGGAACCTCATTCGTTCATAGAATAATGAAAGTAGAAGAATAGAATCATCTAATTTATAAAATCAAATTTCAAAAGCCGTCCATTTCTAATGGGCGGCTTTTGTTTTTTAGCAAGTGCGATAACAATAACTCTACAAACACTTTACTTTTGCAGAACAATATATACAACGACAGATGGATTTCAAAATAAGACCCGGAACGGTCGAAGACATGCCTACCGTAATGGCCTTGGTAAAAGAACTAGCTGATTACGAGCAAGCCCCTCACGAGGTTGAAGTTACGTTAGAGGAACTAGAAAAAGACTTTGCTATGGAATACTTCCATTTTTTAGCTGCTGAGGTAAAAGGTAAAGTAGTAGGGATCTGCCTTTATTTTATCAAATACTCAACCTGGAAAGGCAAATGTATATACCTGGACGATATCATAGTACACGATACTTACAGAGGAGAAGGGATAGGTTCCAAGCTTTTTGAAAGTCTGATAGGCATGGCACAAGAAATGGGCGTTCGCAAACTAGAATGGATGGTACTTAACTGGAACGAGAATGCTATTGGCTTTTACGAAAAATTCCCAACGGTTTTCGATAGCGAGTGGATACTTTGCAAACTCACGGAAAAGGAAATTAAAAAATATCCTATTCAAAGCAATTAAAAGTTTGCCACTTGCAAAATTATTCTTTACTTTTGCACTCCCAAAAATAACACATACATGCATTTAACTTCTGAAGACAAGAAAGCAATTTTTGAAAAACATGGCAAAGTAGCTACCAATACCGGTAGCCCCGAGAGCCAAATAGCTTTATTCACAACCCGTATCAACCACATATCGGGTCATTTGAAAACCAATAAAAAGGACAAATCTGCTGAGTTGAGCCTTATTAAAATGGTAGGTAAACGCCGTTCATTGCTCGATTACTTGACACATAAAGATATTTTTCGTTATCGTGCCATCATCAAAGAACTTGAACTTAGGAAATAATTCCTTTTATAAATATTCTACTATAACAGTCAGTTATTCAAAAATAAATTGGGTAACTGACTGTTTTAGTTTCTATCCACGCCACAAACAAATTAAAATATAAATAACAACAGCAGCAAGGGGTCCGGCATTGTGGACAGCCCTCAAATTGTTGCACTAAACAAGCGGTTCAAAAAATTATGATTACCCCAATTACAAAAACAATTGACCTAGGAGATGGACGTACCATTACCCTAGAAACAGGAAAACTGGCCAAACAAGCAGACGGTTCAGTAGTAGTTAAGCAAGGCAACACCATGTTACTTGCCACTGTGGTTTCTAACAAAGAAGCCAAACCAGATATGGATTTCCTTCCCCTTTCTGTCGATTACCAAGAAAAATTTGCAGCCGTAGGCCGCATCCCCGGTAGTTTTCTCCGTCGTGAGAGCCGCCTTAGCGATTACGAAGTACTTATCTGTCGTATTGTGGACAGGGCTTTGCGTCCTTTATTCCCCGACGATTACCATGCCGATACCCAAGTTATTATTAGCCTAATATCTTCCGATGAAGATATAATGCCCGATGCCTTGGCAGGTCTTGCAGCATCTGCAGCTATTTCTATATCCGATATCCCTTTCGATGGCCCAATTAGCGAAGTACGTATTGCACGTATCGATGGCAAATGGTGCATCAACCCACTTAAATCGCAAATGGTAAATGCCGACATCGACCTTATAGTTGCTGGCACCAAACACGATTTGAATATGGTGGAAGGTGAAATGAGCGAAGTGAGTGAAGCCGATATGCTTGAAGCCATGAAGCTTGCCCATGAAAGTATTAAAGTACAAATACAAGCTCAAGAAGAATTTGCTGCCATGGTGGGCGTTACCAAACGCGAATACAAACACGAGAATAGTGACCTTGAATTGAAGCAAGCTATTAAAGATTTTTGTTATGATAAAATAGTTGCAGTTGCCTCTAGTGCTTCGGCCAAAAGTGAACGAAGTGCAGCTTTTAAAGCTATTGCAAAAGAGTTTGTTGAAAGCCTAGGCGAAGACCATGGGAAAGAACCTTTCCTCATTAAAAAATATGTACACGACATTGAGAAAGAAGCTATACGCAATGTAGTATTAGATACCCGTAAAAGACTTGACGGACGTGAGCTTACCGAGATCAGACCTATCTGGTCAGAAGTGGGTTACTTGCCTGCTACCCACGGTTCAGCTATCTTTACCCGTGGCGAAACACAATCACTAACTTCTATCACCCTTGGTTCAAAGCTCGACGAGCAATTGCTCGATGCTCCTATGGCCAGCGGCAAAGGAAGATTCATGTTACATTATAACTTCCCCGGTTTCTCTACTGGCGAAGTAAAGCCTAACCGTGCCCCTGCTCGTAGAGAGATTGGTCATGGCTACTTGGCTTCTCGTGCAGTACGTAAAGTTATGCCCGACCAAACAGTTTGCCCTTATGTAGTGCGTATTGTGAGCGATGTATTAGAATCAAACGGTTCTTCTTCAATGGCTACGGTTTGTGCCAGCTCATTGGCTTTGATGGATGCAGGTGTTAAATTGAATAGCCACGTATCAGGCATTGCCATGGGGATGATTGCTGACGAAACCACTGGCAAAATAGCTATACTTTCAGATATATTGGGCGACGAAGATCACTTAGGCGATATGGACTTTAAAGTATGCGGTACCGAAAAAGGAATCGTGGCTTGCCAAATGGATATTAAAGTAAACGGACTAAGTTACGATGTGCTTGCCCAAGCTTTGGAGCAAGCCCGCCAAGGTCGTTTGCACATACTGGGCAAAATGAAAGAAACCCTTGCTGCTCCAAATGCAGATTACAAACCACATACACCGCGTATTGAAAGTGTGATTGTAGACAATGAGTTTATTGGTGCCATTATTGGCCCTGGAGGTAAACATATACAACAACTACAAAAAGATACGGGCACTACCATCTCTATTACGGAAAATGCTACTGGCCAAGGTGTGGTTGAAATTATGGCAACCAATGGCGATGGAATGGCTGCTGCCCTTAAAGCAATTAAAGGCATTACTACCAAACCAATAGTAGGTGAAGTATACGAAGGTATCGTTCGTTCTATACAGCCGTTCGGTGCTTTTGTTGAATTCCTACCTGGCAAAGACGGCTTGTTGCATATCTCAGAAATATCGCACGCACGCCTCAACAGTATGGACGGTGTTTTACAACTGGGCGAAGAAATACAAGTGAAACTGGTTGAAGTAGACCAAAAAACTGGTAAGTTCCGCCTAAGCCGCAAGGTATTATTGCCAAGAGAGGAAGCGGTGAAGTAATAATATAAATATAATAGAAAAGCCCTGCTGAGAAGTAGGGCTTTTTTGTTGTTTGACTGGTTCGTATTCTGCTCAATCAAACCATCGCAAATAAATCTCAACAACTACCTAAAATTACAAATTGTAGATTAAAACACCACCCACCACCTATAATTTCGCAGTTAATTACGACCATGCAGTTTTCGGATATAATAGGACATACCAAGCTTAAGCAAAAAATGGCGGCCACCATTGCCGAAGGCCGTATTGCCCATGCACAAATGTTTGTGGGTGCCGAGGGTACAGGAGCATTGCCACTGGCACTTGCCTATGCTGCATTGGTTAATTGCGAAAACCCAACGGAGACCGACTCCTGCGGCGTGTGCAACTCTTGCAACAAAACAAACAAACTAATCCATAGCGACCTACACTTCACCTTCCCCACTGTGGGCAAAGATGTAGTGAGCAGCGATCTGATGGAACAATGGCGTAAAGCCCTCACCGAAAACCCCTACATGGGCTACCGCGACTGGGTGCTAAAAATTGGCGAAGAGGGCAAGCAAGGGAATATTAATACCAAAGAAACCGCAGATATATTCCGCAGGCTTAGTTTGAAAGCTTTGGAGGGAAAGTTCAAAATACAAATTATTTGGGGTGTAGAATATCTGAAAGAGCAAGGTAATAAACTACTGAAAATATTGGAAGAGCCGCCCGAAGGAACACTCTTTATTTTGGTATGTGAAGACCCTAACCAAGTATTACCCACCATTCTCAGTCGAACTCAAATAGTACAAATCCCGCCGATAGATTATAATAGTCTCACCGCTGCATTGGTAGCTGAGGGAATGGAAGAAGCTCTAGCCAAGCAAACTGCTTCACTAAGCAGCGGCAGTTGGCTTATGGCACTATCACTTTCACAAAACTCAGCCAACGATTTATTTACTTACCTCAAAGATTTTTTGAACCTGTCTTTGTTCGATAGCAAAATACCCGAACGTATACGCCTTATAGACAGCTTAGCCCAATGGGGACGTGAACCACTGAAGCTTTTCATTAATTATCTCATTGACATGCTACACAAAGCCGAGCATATCAGTTTTCAAACAAATTTGGCCAAAACCGCCTTTGCCGAGGAAAATGTTTTCTTAGAAAAATTTGCCATGATGCTTACGCCCTATAAGGCTGAGCTTATTTTTAAAAAGGCGAATGATGCGATAATGCACATTGAAAGAAATGGCAATGCCAAATTAGTGTTGTTTAATTTATCTTTGTCGGTTAGAAATGTGCTCGCCAGTTAGCAATTGGCCACATACAAAATTGATTAAGAGTATTTTAAAGCTATAAATTTTAAAAAAGATGGGATGTAGTAGTTGTGGAAGCGGTGGCTGTAGCACCGGCGGTTGTGGCACAGGATGCGGCAACAACGATATAAAAGGCACATCGGGGTGCAATAAACTTAATGTATATGATTGGCTTGGCGGCATGAAACTACCTCCCGGACACAAACCATTTAATATAGTGGAAGTTCGTTTCAAAGGAAGCCGCAAAGAGTTTTTCCGTAATAACAATAATATAGAACTATACATGGGCGACCCTGTGATAGTTGATGCTGACAATGGTTTCGATATAGGGCATGTCTCTTTAAAAGGCGAATTGGTTAAGCTTCAATTAAAGAAATATAATATTGCAGATACCGACAACCGACTGAAAGAAATACAGAGACTTCCTCGTGAAAATGAATTGGTCCGTTATAAAGAAATAAAAGCAGAAGAAGCTGGCATGTTGCAACGTGCCCGTACTGTAGCCCTGCAAATGGGTTTGCAAATGAAGTTGAGTGATATAGAGTTGCAAGGCGACCGCAAAAAAGTAATCTTCTTTTATACTGCCGAAGACCGAGTAGACTTTAGAGAACTTATAAAAAAATACGCAGATGAATTCCGCACACGCATTGAAATGCGTCAGATAGGCTACAGACAAGAAGCTTCTAGACTTGGAGGTATAGGTAGCTGTGGCCGAGAACTCTGCTGTTCAACCTGGCTCACCGATTTCAAAATGGTAACTACCAGTGCTGCTCGTTACCAAAACCTTTCGATGAATCCTTTGAAACTACAAGGGCAATGTGGCAAACTCAAATGCTGCCTCAACTACGAACTTGATACTTATTTAGAAGCTTGGGATAATTTTCCTCCCAATATTGAAAAACTCAGGTTACAAACCAAGCAAGGAGTGGCGTTCCTCCAAAAAACTGATATACTCAAACAAATGATGTGGTTTGCCTATGTGCGTGAAGGTGTGGGTAGTGAATGGGTAGCATTGGGGGTACAAGAAGTGAAAAAAGTAATCGAACTCAATAAAGCTGGTCAGAGTCCCGAAACACTCGGCGAAAAGGACAAAAGCAACGAACCTGATGTAATTAAAACCCTAACTGAAGATATGGAAGGCAGTCTTACCCGCCTGGATAGTAAAGGGAAACGCGGAGGAGGTGGCAGTGGTGCCAGCCGCAATAAAAATAGAAACAGTAATAACAGAAACAATAACCGAGGCGGCGGTGGAAATAAGCCAAACAATAATAGCGGCAATAATACTCCTCCCCCACCTGCTGCTAATTAATTAGGGTCTGCTCATAAACTAAATAAACTTGTTAAACTTACTATAAATCAGTATTTTTTTGCAATTAGGTCGTTGATTTTGCTGCAAGGCTTTTTAGCGAAATTGCTCAATATCCGTGCAGAAGGTTTTGTTAACTCTAAATAAAAAGGAGAATCAACGCCTATATTTCATGTGAAAAAGAAGAATAATTATTCATTAGACCTCTTTCATAATTC
>JAWXAU010000180.1 GCA_034439655.1 Bacteroidota bacterium
CGGGCTGCTGTAAATAAAAAAGGGCAGCCTTCTAAGTTTTAAAATTCGTGTTTCAAACCTTTATATTTATTAGAATCGAATTATGAAAGAGGTCTAATAAGCCAGGGCTACCGTTACTTGATGTGGCCACTGCCCTAGTACCCTTACCATTTGATTTTGTTTGGTCAATTTTGAAAGTGGATGCTGTTAAATCTACAGGGATTATATAATCCTATTTCACAATAGGTGAGTATCCATGGGCAATCCTTATCTTGTTTGATGGCTTGGCTGCCGCTACAAGTAAATGTACTTTCATCATATTTAAGTGTGATTTGTATATTATTGGTTTGGCCATTACAGTTGGTTAATTGCATTACCATTTTAGTCTTGGTAGGGACATCACTTCCTTTTTCTAAATTAAAATCAAACTTAATAATATAGAGTCCACCCGAGTTAGTAGTGGTAAATCCCAGTTCTTTTAGTTTATATTTGGTGTCGCAACTGTCGGGATTCGATTCTTTATCATCAATTACTTTGTCTACTGCATTTGTAGCTTTTCCATCATTTTCAGCGGTTACTTTTTCATTTATCGCTGAACCAATGGTCTTTCCGTTTTCATCCATCATCGTTAATTTAATATTATATTCTTGCCCCAATGCATCTTTTGAAAAAGTGATGTCCTTGTTCACATACCTTTTTTTGTTGGTTGTACTTGAATTCTTTTTAAAGGTTGCAATCACTTTACTTGTAGATAGTGTAGGAGCGTTACCTGTTGCTTCTAGTTCAACAGCAACATTTGCTACTTCGTCTTTATCATCTCCTTTTACAATAATAACAAGTTTAAATTCCTGTGTTCCATTGTTGTTAACTTCGTCACTTAACAAACTAAGTTTCACATCTTTGATTTTAGGACCGTTAGCATAGGTACTTGCGTTTGCATTGAAGTCCATCATCCCGATGAGACCTACTAGCATTAAAAGTTTAATTAATTTCATTATGTTTTTTGTTTTATTTATGCTGCAAACAAGGAGCTTTTCCGTTTTTTATTTTAGGTTCGTCCTATGAAATGTAGGTTTGGGTTTGTGAATTGTTTTCATTTATTAGTTTACAGTTTAGGGTGTGCAGTTTATAGTATGCAGTTTGTTTTATTAGTTGAAACTGAGGAATTGAAATTATCTTCGCAGTATGCTTAAAGCAATTATAATAGAAGACGAAGCCCGTGCGAGGCGAACTCTGAAAACGTTGTTAGCAGAGAACTGCACAGATGTGGATGTGATTGCCGAGGCGGCAGACGTTCCTTCAGGGGTACTTGCTATCAAGGAACATCAGCCCGATTTGGTTTTTTGGATATCGAGATGCCCAACTTTGATGGTTTCCGTTTGTTTGAATTTTTGGACGAAGTGAATTTTGAAGTTGTATTTACTACTGCATATAATGATCATGCACTTCGGGCTTTCGAAGTTTCAGCCATAGATTATTTATTGAAACCTATACAAGTAGAGCAGCTCAAATAGCCCGCGATAGTAAAGATGCCTTTCTTACTTTGGTGGCTGACAAGGATTAATAATACCGAAACTCAATATATAATAGTCCCAAAAAAGAGGGACTAAACATATTCGGCATTACCATTCTAAAAACTAAATCCGCCACAGGCGGAGAACTATTATAGTTTAAGAATTGGTATAATATATTAGGTTAGGCTCTTATCTTTGCTGAAAATTAGCAGCAAGTAACAAGCTATTATTCATATCCCGATAAACTCGCTAGGCACAATTGTCTGTTAGAGTTTATCGAAGACAACCCTTCGACTCCGCTCAGGGTGACAATAGCAGAAAAATATAAAATAACAATTATAAAATATAAAATTCCCCTCCATGTGGCATAACAATATACTAGGAACCATTGGCAATACGCCATTGGTAAAATTAAACAAAATAACTGCGGGTATACCAGGTACTATACTTGCCAAAATTGAAACCTTCAATCCGGGCAATTCCATTAAAGATAGAATGGCCGTAAAGATGATAGAAGATGCCGAGAAAAGCGGCGTGTTGAAACCAGGAGGAACTATAGTTGAAGGCACTAGTGGAAATACAGGAATGGGACTCGCAATTGCTGCAGTAATCAAGGGTTATAAATGTATATTTGCTACTACCGATAAGCAATCGAAAGAAAAGACCGATATGCTAAAAGCTGTAGGGGCTGAAGTAATAGTTTGCCCCACCAATGTGGAACCATCCGACCCGCGTTCCTATTATTCTGTATCGAGAAGATTGGCTACAGAAGTGCCCAATGGTTGGTACGTGAACCAATATGATAATTTGAGTAATACGGTTGCCCATTACGAACAAACAGGCCCTGAAATTTGGGAGCAGACCGAAGGGAAAATTACCCATTTGATTGTTGGTGTTGGTACCGGTGGAACTATATCAGGAACGGGTAAATATTTGAAAGAACAAAATCCCGAAATCAAAATTTGGGGTATCGATACTTATGGTTCTGTTTTGAAAAAATATAAAGACACAGGAATATTCGACGAGGCAGAAATATATCCCTATATAACCGAAGGAATAGGAGAAGATTTTTTGCCCAAAAATATAAATTTTGATGTGATAGATTTATTTGAAAAAGTAACAGATAAAGATGGTTTGATCATGACCCGTAGAATTGCACGCGAAGAAGGTATACTCGTGGGGAACTCAGCAGGAAGTGCAGTTGCAGGCTTATTACAATTAAAACATTTATTAAAACCAACAGATGTAGTTGTTATTATTTTTCATGACCATGCAAGTCGTTATATGGGCAAACCTTTTAATGATGATTGGATGCGTGAACGCGGTTTCTTGGAAGAAGGAGTAATTACTGCAAAAAGTATTATAGACCAGAAAGATTTAAAACAATTTGTTACCATAAGCAAAGATGCATTTTTGCAGGATGCCGTTAAGCAAATGAAAGAATTGGATATATCACAAATACCCGTAACCGATGGCGATGAAATATTGGGAAGTATTACAGAAAGTATTGTGCTAAGTCAGATATTGGAAAATCCCTATAATATAAATAACAGTGTGGAGAAGGTAATGGGTAAGCCCTTCCCAGTAGTGGATTTGAACACACCCGCTGCAAAAATATCAGGTATGATAAACAAGAAAAATTCAGCGGTATTGGTTAAAGATACCATAGGCCAATTGCATATTATAACGGAATACGATTTGATTAGAGCAATAGCAAATTAGTATATCGCTATTTACTTTTTGTAGTTAACAAACATGCAACCATCAAAACCACTTACTGACCAAGACCTTCTAGCAATGATGAAGGCAGGCAATCAGCAAGCTTTGATAGAATTGTATAAAATGTGCTACGAAAGCGTGAGAAATTATATTTTAAAAAACAATGGCAGCGATGACGATGTTAAAGATACCGTGCAAGACGCCTTAGTTATTACGTGGCAAAAATCATTACAACCCGATTTTGAACTTACCGCCAAGTACACTACGTATATATATTCGGTAGCCAAAAATTTATGGTGGAACAAACTTCGTAAAATGAACAGAGAAACAGGTTTGGATAACTTGGCTGTGGAACCATTTGAGCAAGAAAGTGATACCAAGAAAATAGACTATAAGATATTAAAAAATTGTATGGACGAGATTGGGGAGACTTGCAAAAAGTTATTGGGTTATTTTTATTTCGATGGCTATAATATGAATGAAGTAGCCAAGCTCATGGAATTTGCAAATTCTGATACAGCCAAAGCAAAAAAATATCAGTGCCTAAAGAAATTAGAAACTGTAGTAAAATCAAAAATAAAAAAAGAAGATATATTATATTAATTTGGAAAGCGAAGGACCAAATATCGAAGAAATAGAAAAATACCTCAGCGGGCAAATGAATGCTTTCGATGCGGGATTGTTTGAGGTAAGACTCAGCAACGACGAGGCATTGCGTGAGCTGGCCGAATCGCTGCGAATGGCTATAGAAGTGGCCAAACAATACCGTGCCCATGAGTTGAAATTATTTATAGAAAAGAACGCTCCCAAAGTATATAAAAATACATTTTGGCAAACCACTATTATATATTCTGTTGCTGCATCTTTGGTTTTATTGAGTGTTAGTTATGGTCTACTTATTTATTTTGACAAGGATCAAAAACAAATGGCACAAGGACTAGAAAAAACCCAAAGTGCAAAACATGAAAAAGGGAAGAGTGCCTACATAGAGAATGAAACAATAAAAGAGGGCACGGATTCAGTAACTGGTAGTGGAATTGGAGTAAAAAATATGGAACTAGCAACATTGCAAGACTCTTTAAAATACGCATACAATATTAAGGAGGAGGACATGAAAATGCCTGCTGAAGAATCTATCACCTTGCTGAGCAAAGATATTGCCGCAGGAGCTACCACTGCCGACGATTTTAAAGTGCAAACTGATGAGTTGGTATTGGATACAAATTATACTACTTATTTAGCAATGGAAGTAGCAAACTTGGAAAAGAAAGCTTTGAAAAAGAAAAGTATAATATTACCACAAAGCAATAATAATAGAAATAATCAGGCTCCAGCTTCACGACAAAATGATAATAACAATAACGAAAGCGACAAAACTGTGGAGTACAAAGCATCTCCACAAATGCTTAATGTAGAGTTTTGGAAATCGCCAGTTAATTATAAAGGTTATCGTTATAATACCAAAAAACTTATTATTTATGGAATGAAACCCGCAGATATAACTTTAATAAAAGTGAAAGGTGTATTATATATAAAATCTGCTGGGCAATATTATAAGATTGAAGAGAACGATAGGTTCAATAATTTCTGGGCAGAGGCTGTGGCACCGGTGGAGGAGTAGGAGGTAAAATATGCCTCAGCGAGTCCTATGCTAGTTTACAATGCTTTGAAGCCCCGCCAAGCAGAAATTTTCTATATTATTTCTAATATATTATCGCTAATTAAATACTTATAGCCAAAGTGGAGACAACAATTTAGCACGATGTAACCTGCGAGTTATACATTGCTATACGGTGAAAATATTTGGAACTTCAATAATAGTTGTACAGACCAAAATACAATCTCGGAAAAACGATATTTAAGCTTAATTTTGCTTAATTATAATATGAAGATTGTAGTTAATCATAGCAAGCGTTTAAGCCAATTAGGTTATACTCCCTTGGGGCAATGTCATTAAGTTATGCATTTGCCTCTTTTTAAAAGGCCGTCCCTACAGGACTTATACCGACACTCAATATATAATAGTCAAAAAGAAAGGGACTAATCCCCCCGCATCCCGATAATTATCGGGATTAAGCGGGGCATTCGGGATGTAGTTCGGCATTACCATTCTACAAACCTAAAATAGTCCAAAGACTATTTTAGGTTAAGAATTTGTATAATATATGGTAATACAATAAAAACATTTTCTGCTACGCCAACTCTACAGTCCTTAATTTTGCCCCATGCAAATCCTGAAAGCTGAATTCATAAAGAGCAGTTCCCATATATCCCAATGCCCCAAGGATGACAGGCCCGAAGTAGCTTTTATTGGCCGCAGTAATGTGGGCAAATCTTCATTGATTAATATGCTCACAGGTAAAAAAGGATTGGCCAAAACTTCTTCAACGCCTGGCAAAACACAAACGATTAATCATTTCGATATAGACGGAAAATGGTATTTGGTGGATCTTCCTGGTTATGGTTATGCGAGGGTTTCCAAATCGGAGCGGTCACGGTTTCACGGTTTCATTACAGAGTATATTACCAAGCGTGAAACTATATATAGTTTGGGTGTATTGATTGATAGCAGACTATCGCCACAACAGATTGACTTGGATTTTATCGAGTTTTTGGGAAGCAATCAGGTTCCCTTTTTTTTGGTACTCACCAAAACTGACAAATTAAAACCAGCAGAATTGAAAATTAATCTGGAAAATTATCAGAACAAACTTTTGGAAACTTGGGAACAGATACCACCCATGTTCCTTACCTCTGCTACTGAAAAAGAAGGTAAAGACGAATTGTTGGCGTATTTACATAGCTTTTTAAAAAAATGAGGCACCTATGCACCACCATATAGGATAAAATGATAATTTGTAACTGTAGGCTCTATTTCGAAGCATTTGCAAAAACAATATTCAAATTGCAGTTGTTATACTTACTTCCAGATAAAATTCTATAATTGTAGTAAAAATTAATCCGCCGCGGCGGGCAAAATATAAAGTAAAAAATATAATATGAGTATAACAATCGGGCAACAAGCCCCCAATTTCACACTTCGCGACACTGAAAAAAATGTAGTATCGCTTGAAGATTTCAAAGGTAAGAATGTAGTAATTCTTTTTTTTCCATTAGCTTTTACGGGCACTTGTACCAAAGAGCTTTGCACTATTCGAGACGATATTAGTAACTATAAAAACTTAGGCACTGATGTGGTTGCAATTTCTGTGGATTCGCTATTTAGTTTGTTAAAGTTCAAACAAGAACAAGATTTGAACTTTACCTTATTGAGTGATTTCAACAAAGTTGCTTCTACGACCTACGATTGCTTGTTCGAAACATTTCCCAATGATATGAACGGTGTATCGAAACGTGCTGCTTTTGTAGTTGACAAAAATGGTATTATACAATATGCTGAGGTATTGGCTTCAGCAGGCGATTTGCCAAATTTTGATGCTATCAAAGCTTGTGTGGCTTCTTTATAGTAGCAAGTGGAAAGTAGCAGTATAAAGCCCGCCGTGGCGGGAAGTATATAGTATCAAGTACGAGCGTATGCTTTAGTATAACCCATGTGTAGGTAAGTTTGGCAAGGATGCGGGATGATTACTGATGGGGAAGCGTACAAATGATATATTATAATCCTCATTGCAAATTGTGATGGGGATTTTTTATTTAGTAAGGCATATATCTACTCAGAACACAATGGTTACAAATGCCTTTGGTCTGGCGTTGTCGCCGACCACTAAGGGGTGGTGCTAGGTTTTTTCGGTAGGCGACAACGCCAGTCCGAAGGCAGTACCGATAGTTTGTGTCTTGGGTAGCTATATGCCTTAAATAACAATTCTGTTACCTATTACAATTCGAGCATAGAATATGCAGTGGTTGGAGATAAAGAAAGTACTATATATTTGACACAGATTCTTTGCAGTGCCACCGAAGCGTCGGACTACTCAGAATGACGTTGGGAAGGTAAAAAAAATCCCCGCTTTTGGCGAGGACTTTCAGATATCAAAAAAAAACAAATCAAATTTTTTCTGAGGTTATTATATAATTTCTTTTATTATCTCATCAAGGTAATGGTTCCTCTTATTGTTTCGCCCACTACAAAATCGCTCGATGATTTACCTTCATATACTATTTCGTACATATATACATCTTGAGGGCATTCTTTTTCTTTTAAAGTTCCATTCCATCCTGGATCGTTTTCGTTGCCCACATATATTTGTTGTCCCCACCTGTTATATAATACCATGGTATATTTTTCTACACCATTGGTGGTAGGTTTGAAGTATTCGTTCAATCCATCATCATTAGGTGTGAAGGCGTTCGGTACATATACTTTGGGGTCGGTATATTGCACCACAATATGGCTATCGGGTGGGTTTGTATTGGTTTTTGTATCGGAAACGGAGATTCTAACATCACTGTAGCTTGAACATAATCCGTTTGTAACAGTCCACCTAAAAGTATAATCACCTTTAGTAAGACCACTTACTCTTGAATTGGGAGATGCAGGGTTTTCAATTGTAACGGCGTTACCACTTATCATCGACCAGATACCAGTTGCAGGAGATACAAAATTTCCATTTAAAGTAGCTATGGGTGTTTTATTGATATTAATATATTGATGTGATCCAGCATTTGCACTTACTGGTGCGTAGTTGGTAATGGTTATAATACTATTCGATGAACCTCCGCCTATGGTGATTGTCCATTTGAATTGATATATACCAGGGCTCATATTTTTTATGGAAGTAGTTTGGTTATTTATGTCTGTAATTGTGCATTGGGGGCCAGTTTCTTGGCTCCACACACCTTTGCCTGCTCCAGGGTTATTGCCATATATATTAATAATAGTAGCATTGCAGTAGCTTGCATCTTTACCTACTTTTGAATCGGGTATTATATTTACTATTAGCGTATCGGCGGTTGACCCGCAGGAGTTGCTAATTGTCCATACAAATGTATAAGTACTGTTTTCGGAAACGCCAGTTATATGAGTTGTTTCTAAATTGGTACTATCAATGGTAACAGGTGTTCCCCCAATCTGACTCCAAGTTCCGATTTCTGCACCTTTCGGCGTATTGCCTTTTAGAATTAATGTAGTATTTTTTGTGATCGTTTGATCATCACCAGCATTTGCGGCAGTGGGTGCATCGGTTGAAACATATATAACAACTTCATCGGTATTGGTTGCACATCCCGCCCCCCCATCAATATTCCATGTTATATAATATCTTCCACCAATTAATCCTGTTAAGCCGCTTGAAGGGTTATGTATGTCAGCAATTTTTGCTGTGTTAGGTCCGCTTATTTGTGTCCATGTTCCAGCTCCCGACGAGGGGCTGTTGGCAGCCAATGTTCCTGATACCACATTGCAGGCAAATATTTGATCGGTACCTGCTTTTGCATTGGTAGGAATTGATGATATAGTTACTAAAGCTGTATCTTCGGCTTTGCCACAGGTATTGGAACATACATATCTTAATTTATATACGCCCTTTTTGAACAGTTTTGTTATATTGTTTCCTGAAATAGCGGGTACACTGGGGCCGCTCACAAAAGTCCATGAACCACCTTTTATTACGGGAGTCATAGTGGCGGTGCTTGCACCACATATTGCCACGATATCAGGACCTGCATCTGCACTAAGTTTTGAGAGTACAGTAATGGTAACCATAGCAGTGGTAGCACATAATCCTTTTGATATGGCCCATTTATAGGTGTAGGCACCTGCGGCAGTAATCCCAGTTATACTAGTACTTGCTGTATCTTTATTTGCGATTTTTGTAGCTGTTCCTGCAGTTTGTGTCCACAATCCACTCTGGCTTGAATCGGCTGCAGTGCCCTGTATTGCAAACGATGAGGGTAGGTTTCCTATACAATAACTTTGATTAGGACTTGCAGCAATGGTAGAAGTAATACCCAACGATAATATAGTAATACTTACGGTATCTTCGTTTGATACGCAAGGGCCACTTACTGTCCATTTTAAGTAGTAGGTTCCGATTACCAAATCGCCCAAGGTAGTATTATAGGTATTTTTATTTCCAAATGTGCCACCGCCTGGGCCACTTAATAAAGTCCAAGTTCCAGTTTGCTTACCCGCTCCTGGGCATGATCCTGCAAGTCTTGCTTTGGTAGCACAACTTACATTTTGATGAAGGCCTGCATCAACCGATGCACCGCCGGTATATGATATGGTTACTTCATCGTATGCATTACAGTCGCCATTTGTTACAGTCCATCTTAATACAACATCGGTAATACCTATACAGTTGTTTCCTGATAGTGTGAATTTACTATCGGGCGAGGTGGCATCAGAAAAAGTTCCTGAGCCGCCAGATATAACTTTCCATAAACCAATTTCACCTGAATCTAATGATGAAGCAGCTAAGTCCACCTTTAATCCATTTATGGTACACATCGATTGGTCGCTGCCTGCTTTTGGGGTGCTGGGGATGGCACTTATTTTAATGGTTACTTGGTCGGCCACGGTAGTGCCGTCTTTACAAGTAGCAGCGATTTTGAACGTATATATATTACCACCTTTATATCCTGT
This sequence comes from Bacteroidota bacterium, assembly GCA_034439655.1. NCBI lineage: Bacteria > Pseudomonadati > Bacteroidota > Bacteroidota bacterium. The sequence continues at coordinate 9,757 of JAWXAU010000180.1, forward strand.
AACAGCAGTTTTGAGACTGTCAGGATTGGTAATTTGTACACTTGGCCCGTTTACTAAAACCCAATGAGCTGTGGTGGAAAATAATCCACTGGCGTTCCCTTTTAACTCGCCTGGAAGTGTTACGCAATTCGATTGGTCAATACCTCCATTTACGGTGCAGTTTTGCGATTTGAGTGAACCGCATACAAGGGTTAGAATTAATGTTAGAAAAAAATAAATAGTTTTCATTTCGGTAATTGTTTATAATGGTATGTTTTTTGTTTTTTTTTGTCTGCATCAAATACATTTTTTTTCTCTGATTTGATAGTACAAAAGTCCAGCATATAGGGAGCCTGGTAAAAGACATACGACATATAAACTATATGATAGTAATCAGTTATCTATTTTTTTTTTTACAAGCAATAAATTTTATTTTTAGAAAAAGAAAATGCGATAGTAGGCACTTGTAACGATGTTTCTGTGATGGCCTATTTTATTGGCATTTATCATTGTTTAGGATTATAATATGTATTATATAAATTGACATATAACTATAATACCGACGCAATACTTAATAGTATAAGAAGAAAGAGTAATTTTTTTTACATTTGGTTTTTTTATCCAAAAATATAGAATAGACCTCTTTCATAATTCAAATAAGAAAAGCCAAATTATAACGGACACTTTATTATTTTATTGTAGTATCGCTCGCTGCGAACTCCGATAACTATCGGGGCTTCCTTTTTACACAAAAAGGAAGCAAAAGTGTTTTTATTTACCAAGGTGATTTTTGCTTGAGAGGCCCAATGCAA
>JAWXAU010000181.1 GCA_034439655.1 Bacteroidota bacterium
CGGCGAGCGATACTACAATAAAATAAAGTGTCCGTTATAATTTGGCTTTTCTTATTTGAATTATGAAAGAGGTCTATTGAAAAAAAGAAACTAACAGTTCCAGCTAAAACATCAATAAATATTTCAGAATACCGAATTACCAACTCAAAATATATTAGTTGTGATCTGGAAAGATTTCCATCAGAAAATAAAATTAAAACGCTGAATTTTGACAGGTCAAATTCTCCATTTGCGTTTAGCAATATAATAACCTATAACATTATAGGAAATACTCGTAGACTTGAAAATAAATTTTATGTGAGTTAAATAGGTAATTATCCCGCAACAGTAATGTTTAACAATGTAGATACTAATCAATGTGGAGTTAGACAATTAACCTCAGTGGAAGTCTTTAAAAATGGAAATCCTGGAAAATTCTATATCAAATATGCATATGATATAAATGGCGGAAGGAATTAATACCCGCTGAGTCCGCTGCGAGAGACTGAACTACGAAAAAAGGAAGCACTTGATTTCAATGGTTGGTGCTATAAGAAATTTTATTATTCCAAAATAATCCATCATTTATATCCTACCTTTGCAAGGTTGGTGATATAAAACACAAGCACCATTATAAAAATAAATTATGAGTAAAGCACAAGAAACATTTAACAAGAAAGAGAAAGAGAAGAAGAAGTTAAGAAAGAAGCAAGACAAAGAGTTAAAGAAAGAAGAACGTAAAGCCAACTCCGACAAGGGGAAGAGCTTTGAAGACATGATGGTGTACGTGGATGAGAATGGCAATATTTCCTCAACTCCTCCCGATCCCAAAAAGAAAAGAATTATTAATGTTGAAGACATTCAAATAAGTGTGGCCAAGCAAGAACCCATTGACCCTGCTGACTTAATTAGAACAGGTACGGTAACATTCTTCAACAACGACAAAGGTTACGGTTTCATTAAAGATTCCGAATCGCAACAAAGTGTTTTTGTGCATGCTAATAGCCTTGAAAGTCCTATAAAAGAAAACGATAAAGTTACCTTCGAAACCGAGATGGGTCAGAAGGGGATGAATGCTGTTCGCGTAAAACATGCCGTTGCTGCTCCAAAGGTGGTAACTCCTCCTCCCCCGAGTGTTAATCCAGTGGAGTAATACCCATTCTTAAACTAAAATAGTCCAAGTTTTTAGATCGGTAATACAGAGCTACCTCTTGAAACCTGCAAGCTTGCGAAGGATAGGCCACCTTCTTCAAAGAAAATTTTTTTACCTATTCCCTTTCCCACTTTCTTGTGCTTCGCCCGCCATGCTTTACTATTTTCCATTTCTTTAAGTTGGCAAGTTTAATTAATCGGCGGCGAAATAACTGTGGGTAGAAATTAGTATATATATTTCCTTTAGGTGTGATTCCAATTTGTGATAGAATTTCGCATGTTGCGGCAGCACATCGCATCCCGAAAAATGCATAATCATAAGGAGTAGTATCGGTATAATTTAGAAAGATAGATTTTATTTTTTGATAAGATATTGGTGCAAGTGGAATAAGCACTGAAGTATACTTGATGGAGGCTGTATCTGCCTCCCAACTTTGAATTCCCTCAACCGAAAAAGCACTATTTTTTTTATTGCGGTGCCTAAATATATGCACCCTGCCTGATGGAACAAAACCAATAACCTGCGAATCTATTTCCATCGACACATGCCCGCCTTTGATGCCACCAAACCAATGTTTTTCTGTGCTCTTAAATTTTTTTAATGGCCTCGAACCATACATAAAATGTACTTTGACGTACTTAATAGAATCATGCGTTTGACTATAAGTGTTTGAGGCGATGAATAATATTAGTATGTATATTACTATTTTAAACATTTTTTTTTAGGGGTAATGGATAAGGACTTTAAAGGTTATTATTTTCGACAACTGGAAATAAGAAAAGTTTAGCTGTCGAAAATTATTTACTTGCGTCAGCCTCTTTTCCCTTTTCCCTTTTCCCTTACACCTTACTCCTAACTTCTCACTCGTTCCCTGCAAAAATGATATGCACCTCCTTATTTAAAAAATCGAGGGCCTTTTGAACGGGATTTTCGTCTTGTTCTATCATCACCGCAAAGATGGCTTTGCTGAGGTCGATGGCTTTGGCTTCCTCGGGCATGCGGGTGTAGCAAACATTAACCATATTGACCACCTGTTCTTTTACGGCCCTGATAAGCACCCATACTTGGTGGCTCACATATATCTGTTGGCTAAGGTTATGCTGGTACTCATGGTTTATTTCCGCTATTAATAATTGCTTAAAATCTTTGGCACTAATGCCGGGCTGACTTACACGAGGCAATAAGTTTGGTGGTGAGATTCGTTCTAGAAACAACGACATACGCTCGTAAGCTTGCAAACGTAATGGGGTGAAAAGTTCTTCGTTTTTGAGCCTCAATTGCATATTGCGTTTCTTTTCTTCATTGTTGAAATATGCAGTAAGCATGAGGTAAGCCAATAGCCCTACAATAAGGGAAGGGATGGTGAAATACAAGATATAAATAAATTCCATAAATAATGGTTAATAGTTAATGATTCCCGCCGTGGCGGGGTAAATGGTTAATGATGTCCGCCGCGGCGGAATGAATGATGAATGGTTGCCTCTGCTCCTCGTGCCGCGGCGGGGCCATCGGGTGGTTTAATTGTTAAACGAATTTTTTACGATTTTATTGTGCGACAAATATAGTACGATTTTTGAAATTAACATTCCTCCAGTATTCGTTTATCTTTGCCAACAACACCGAAAATCAATATATAATATTCAAAAAGGAGGTGGCCAAATCTTGAACGCTTTCGGGTCGTTGCTCGTTTTTACAACTCTCAATACTAATCCGCCACAGGCGGAGAACTATAGTAATATAAGAATTGGGATAATACCAAAAAATAATTTCATCATTTTTATAATATTTAAAAAATCTTCTTCACAGTAAGGAATTTGAAAGTATATAATACCGAAACTCAATATATAATAGTCCCAAAAAAAGGGGACCAAACATAATGTAGTTCGGTATTACCATTCTACAAACCAAATACGCCACAGGCGGAGAACTATTTTAGTTTAAGAATTGGTATAAGATTAGAAACTGATCTTTCTTTAAAAATAATTATTGAAACAGTTGAGGTCTAAAATATAAAAGGACTTTTATATAATACAAAAAATATTCGTGGTTATGCTTTTTTTAATCCCGCCCTTGCTTGGGTTATGATTTATAGCACGAATTATGAAAGTGGTGTATAATAAAACATCACCCCGCAAACATCCCAAAAATCAAAACTGCCAAAACCAAAATAGGAGAGGGCCATTTGCCCCACCATAAATAAGCAACGGTAAGTACTATAATACCCGCATTTCCCCAGTCCCAATGTACAGGTCGCATCAATAATACAGCCGCCGCAACTACGAGTCCTGCCGATGCTGCATTGATTCCTTCTATAGCTTTTTGCACACGGTTATAGGTTTTGAGTCGGTACCAAATAGGGTGAAAAAAGAAGATAAGTAAAAGCCCCGGCAAAAAAATAGCGATGCTGCCGATGGCACATCCCAGCAGTAAACCCCAGCCACCCATGCCACTTAAGGCCATACCATTAGCATAACTTGATATGCTGAACACGGGGCCCGGCAAAGCTTGGCTCATGCCCACCCCAGTCATAAAAGTTTGGTGGTCCATATATTCTTTGAACAATACAAACTGATCGTACATCATAGGCACCAATACATTTCCTCCTCCAAATACCAAACTTCCATAGCGATAGGTGTTCTCGAACAACAGGGCGGGGCGATTATGTAAAAGATTCCCAAGCAATGCTGCAATAACCCACACACCTATGAAAACCCATAAATTTCCCCATCTGATATTGGCAAATGAGTCTTGCGGTTTCACCAAAGTTTTGCCCGTTGTAAAGTTGGTAATAAAACCACCCAATACCAAAAGTATAGGAATAAAAATTGGATGACTATATATAATAGGAACCAATGCAGTGAAAAGTAAAATGAATGCATGTACTTTGCTTTTCACCATTTGCTGCGTGAAGCGTATGGCTGCAAAACACATAAACCCCACGGCCATAGCAGGTATATATTGTAATGCTTTTCCTACATTAATATTATTGCCACACATAGAAACAATGAAGGCGAGCAACCCCATCAAAATACAGGAGGGCAATGCCCAAATGGCCAAAGTGACCGCTGCAAATACAGGACCGCCGCGGCGATACCCTATAGTAGTAATAGTTTGGGTACTTGTAGGCCCGGGCAACATTTGGCAAAAGGAATTTATTTCGAGCAATTCTTCGTTGCTCAGGAACCTGCGTTTTTTTACCAACACATCGGTAAAACGCGTAAAATGAACCTGTGGACCACCGAAAGCTGTTAGCGATAACCAAAATACTTGCTTGAGGAACGCAAGCTTGCGTAATTCTATTATTTTTGCCCCCGACTTATCCATTTTTTATTTTCACACAGCAAATGTATCCCATCATGAAATATATCACACAGATTTTAATTTGTTTTTGCGTAATCAATTTTGTTTTAACCCAGCAAGCTTGCAAAAATGGAAGTGGTGATCTTAGGCAAAAAAAGGTGGACAGCCTTGCCTATGGCCTATCGCAGATAGAGGATAAATTAAATATTGATACAGATGACTTGGGTGCCGAAACTCGAAAAATGGAAAAAATTTACCGATTGTTGAAAGTAAAAGATACTGGGATAACTCTGGAAATGGGAATTGTATTGGAGCAGTATTTAAACGAGATAAGAATTTTTAAACAGGTAATTACACATAAAGCCGATTTGCAAAAAGAATTGGCTGAACTCAAAAAACAACTTAAAAATTTGAACCACAGTTTAAAAGAGGAAAAGATGACCGAGGAAGAATTTAAAAAAGCATTTGCGATAGAAAAACATGACATCGAACATTTGGAAGATATGGTAGAAGAGAAGATTGAGCCTTATTTACATGTTCAATCGGAGCATGCGAGAATTGCTCCCAAAATTGAAGAATATGCCACTAAATTTGCCGATGAAAAACCATCCCGATAAAATCGGGAAATAATAACCCATAAATCAAGTATATCATATTAAAATGGAACCATTAAAATATAAACGTGTATTATTGAAATTGAGCGGCGAAAGCTTGATGGGCGATAAGCAGTATGGCATCGACCCCGCGGTGCTTGAGCAATATGCCAGTGAAGTGAAACTTGCCATTGATATGGGTGTGGAGGTTGGAATTGTGATAGGAGGGGGAAATATTTTTAGAGGGGTGCAAGGGGTGCAAGGCGGCGTAGTGGATAGGGCACAAGGCGATTATATGGGCATGCTTGCCACGGTTATTAATTCAATGGCTTTGCAAGGAGCATTAGAAAAACATGGAATAAAAACACGATTGCTAAGTGCGATAAAAATGGAGCAGATTTGTGAGCCATTTATTCGTCGCAGGGCTATTCGACATCTGGAGAAAGGAAGGGTAGTAATATTTGGAGCGGGTACTGGCAATCCTTATTTCACAACCGACACTGCTGCATCGCTTAGGGCTGTGGAGATTGAAGCCGACTTGGTTTTAAAAGGTACACGAGTGGATGGTATATATACTGCCGACCCAGAAAAGGATCCTAGTGCAACCAAATATGATGAACTCACATTTTCGGAAGTATATAAACAAGGTTTAAACGTGATGGATTTAACAGCTATTACTTTATGCCAAGAAAACAATTTACCTCTCGTAGTTTTTGATATGAACAAACCGGGCAATTTTAAAAGATTGATGATGGGAGAAAAAATAGGGACGTTGGTAAAATAGTAATAAGGAGTAAGGAGTAAGGGGGCGTTGCCGTACGGCCTTACTACTTAATCCCAGCTCCTTACTCCTAAAGAAATAAAATAAAAAATTATAATTATAAAATTTAAAATAGTTTCGTTATGAATGAATTAATAAAACCACTAGTTGATGGCATGAATGCTGCCATGGAAAAATGTTTGAGCCATACTGAGCATGAGTTCTCTCGGATTCGTGCGGGTAAGGCAACTCCTAATATGTTGGACATGGTTCATGCCGAAGTATATGGTATGAATATGCCGTTGAATCAAGTTGCAACAGTTAGCACTTCTGATGCACGCACTTTGGTTATAACACCTTTCGATAAAACATCTATTGGCCCTATTGAGCGTGGCATTACGGATGCTAATTTAGGTTTCAATCCTACTAATGATGGACATGTAATACGCATTTTAGTTCCCGCACTTACCGAGGATCGCCGCCGCGATTTGGTAAAGAATGTAAAAGCTGCTGCCGAACATGCTAGGGTAACTATTCGCAACGAACGTAAAGATTATAATGAACGCATTCGCAAATTAAAAGCTGATGGGATGAGCGAGGACGATATGAAAGGAGGTGAAGAAAAAATTCAGCAAATTACGAATGCAACCATAGCTAAAGTTGATAGCGTAATGGCTGCGAAGGAAAAAGATATAATGACTGTTTAATGTAGAAGGAATAAGGAGTAAGGAGGCGTTGCCGCCCTTCGTCCGATAGCTGTCGGATCGCATTCAGGGTGGCATCTGCCGCATCGCACTTATTCCTTGCCCCTAGCTCCTAGATCCTAAAAAAATATAAAATTCAAATTGTAAAATAATTTTGCTTGGCCGCCGAAAAAATTTGTATAATGCCGATACGCCTAAAAAACGTAGAAGTTTTCGATGGCTTAAGATTACTTTGATTTCTTTAGGAAGTATTATCATACTTTCAGTTTTGTTAGCATTCTTTTTCAGACAAAATTTATTAAATTGGGCAATTGAAAAAGCCCAAGCCAAAGCAAAAAATTACCATGCAACTTTGGTAGTGGGCTCAGCAACTATATCAGGAATTGCCAATGTGGAAATTACCAAGATGGCTCTCATTCCTGACAATGCAGATACCTTATTATATATTGGAAAAGCTTCCACAGGTTTGCGTATATGGAAATTTATAACAGGGAATATTATGTTCTCGCATTTGCAATTAGACCAGGGTTATGCAAGGCTCGTACGTTACGATTCCACGCGAACAAATTATAGTAATTTTACCAAAAAAAGTGATAGTTCCGAAGTGGAAAGCAGTTCCAAAGTAAGTTTGGCTCAGAAAGGATATAGAATTATCAAAAATATATTGGGGCAAATTCCGGGGAAAATAGAAGTCGGAGATTTTACGATATCATATACCCGTGGTGAGAATAATTATTATATAAAAGCCGATGGTCTAAGGTTGAATGATGAGCAATTGAAGTGTAATATAGATATTTCTACTCCTGTAAAAGAAGTTGTAAGTAAAAAAGAAGTTGTAAGTAAAAAAGAAGAAAGTAAAAAAGTAAAAAATAAGAGGAGAAAAATTGAAATAATAAATACACCAGTAAACACAGCTTCAGTGCAGCGACTTAAAGTAGAGGGGTTGTTCGACCCTGATAATATGACAGGCGATGTAAAAATAAAAAGTCGTGACTTTGATATGATGTATATGCCCTTAATACAGGAAAAAATGGGACTGAAACTTGGGGCGAAAGAATTGAATTTGAAACTGAATGAAGTGGAATATGATAATGGCGAATTGGTACTGAAAACTTTTGCCGAGATGAAGGATATTGTTATCAATCACCCTAGGCTTTCCAATAATGATGTGAAAGTTGCAGTGGGCTCTGGCGATATACATATTATGGTTGGCGAAAACTATATAACATTAGATAGCAGTAGTACTTTTAAACTGAATAAAATAAATGTACATCCCTATTTTCGCTATCAACGCAGCCCTGTAATAGATTATGATTTAAAATTGGCAACCGATCGTATGATTGCCAACGATTTTTTCAATTCATTGCCTGATGGCATGTTCGAAAGTTTGGCAGGAATAGATGCAGAAGGGTTTCTCACGTATCGCATGGATTGCCATTTGTGCGATACTTCCCCTTGGGATGTAAGTTTTAATTCGGATATGCAAAAAGAAAATTTCCGAATTAAACGTTACGGAAAAGCTTATCTGCCTTTAATAAATGGAGAGTTTGTATATACTACTTATGAATATGGCAATGCTAAAAAGATAGTTATCGGTCCTGATAATCCTGATTATACCGGGTATGATAATATATCTGAATATTTAAAAAATGCGGTACTTACCACTGAAGACCCTGCATTCTTTGGGCATCGGGGATTTATTATAGAATCGATACGACAGTCCATAGCACAAAATTATGTATATAAAAGATTTATCAGAGGGGGCAGTACTATTTCTATGCAGTTGGTAAAAAATATATATTTAAGTAGGCAAAAAACTTTGTCACGCAAAATGGAAGAAATGTTATTGGTATGGATGATAGAAAATTTGGGAATAGTGGGCAAGCAAAGGATGCTGGAAGTATATATGAATATTATAGAATGGGGGCCTGGCATATATGGTGTGGGAGAGGCCAGCCGTTTTTATTTTGAAAAATCGCCTTCGCAACTCAACTTGCAGGAAGCTATATTTATGGCTTCTATCATACCTCGTCCTAAATGGTTTGCCAGTAGTTTTAATGATACTACCCAAATGTTAAAGAAACACTATAAGGGTTATTATAATCAGATATCAGGATTAATGGTTGCACGAAAACTAATAAACCCAGAAGATACTACAGGGCTTGAACCCAATGTGGTATTGCGTGGACCGGCAAAAAGTATGTTACGTAAAACGATACCAGTTTCAGACAGTACAGAGTTATATGATAGTCCTCCCATGTTGTTGGATGAGATGAAATTTAGAGACTATTAATATATTGTCATGCGTGTAGCTGTTAATGCAAGATTCTTATTAGCCGGGCGATTAGAAGGCATCGGACGGTTCTCGCATGAAACACTAAGCAGGCTTGTAAAAGCCAAGCCCGATTGGGAATTTATATTTATTTTTGACCGACCTTATGATAAACAATTTATATATGGGCCTAATGTAATACCGGTTGTAGTGAGTCCGCAAGCAAGGCATCCAATATTGTTTTGGTGGTGGTTTGAAGTGGCCTTGCCTCGAGTTTTCAAAAAATATAAAGCAGATATATTTTTCTCGCCTGATGGGTATTTGAGTTTGAAAAGTAATATACCACAAATTCCCGTATTCCACGATTTGGCTTTTGAGCACTATCCTGAAGGGGTGAGTAAAGTGAATTTATGGCATTATAAATATTTCTTTCCCCGATACGCCAAGAAGGCTGCAAATATTTTAGCTGTATCGCAAGCCACCGCTATTGATATACAAAACCTATATCATATCAAATCCGATAAAATCAAACTTATCAATAATGCAGCTTCCGATATTTTTAAACCTTTAGATGCTCTGCAAATTTCTGAAACCAAACAAAAATATACAAACGGGAATCCCTATTTTTTATATGTAGGTGCTATACATCCCCGCAAAAATTTGGCAAACTTATTATTGGCTTTTGAGTATTATCATGAGCAAAATCCCAATAGCGTTTTTAAGCTAGTAATAGCTGGCCGAAAGGCATGGAAGAATAAGCTAATTGACGAACTCTATCATACTTTAGCTTGCAAACGGCATATTATATTTACAGGAAGATTAGATGATATAGAACTTGCAAAAGTAACCGGATCAGCCACTGCATTATGTTATATGTCATTGTTCGAAGGCTTTGGAATACCTATTATAGAAGCCATGCAGTGCGGTGTGCCTGTCATTACTTCCAATATATCATCCATGCCCGAAGTAGCAGGTGGTGCAGCACTGTTGGCAAACCCGCTTAGCCCTACAGAAATATATAGATGTATGCAAAAACTTAGTAGCAATGTAGTTGGTGAGGGTGCCAAACCACAGACACAGGAATTTATACAAAAAGGATTTGAAAATGCGAAAAGATATACTTGGAATGGGTCGGTTGAAGGTATTATAGAAGTTTTAAGTAATGGTTAATGGTTTCCACTGCGGCGGGGTTAATGGCGTTAACAAAACTTCCAACTTCCAACTATATACTGCTTGCTGTACTGTCTACTGTCCTAAACCTTGTAAGCCGTTTCTTTTTTTACTTCTTTTAAAACTATGCTGCTGTGGTATTGACCAATGTTAGGGATATTGGAAATTACATTTACCACAAAATCATTATAGGTTGCTACATCTTTGGCCACAATCTTTAGCATATAATCATAATTGCCCGAGATGCTAGTTACTTCTATTACTTCGGGCATTTTCATAACAGATTTTTCAAAATTAAGTAGTGCTTTTTTCGATTGTTCCTTTAATACAATATTACAATATACAAGTAAACTTAGTCCCACCTTTTCCCGGTCGATAAGTGCAACATAATTTGTTATAATACCGTCCTGTTCCATACGCTTCATACGTTCGTAGGTAGGTGTAGTAGTTAATCCAATTTTCTCTGCAATATCTTTAACGGAAATGGTGGAGTCTTGCTGCAGAATATTAAGAATTTCAATGTCTAATTTGTCAAGTTGTGGCATAGTGTTTTTTATAGTTTAGGGGGTTTGCAAATGTAGGGGATAGTTAACAGTTAAAAGTGAATAGTTAAAAGTGCTGACGGAAGCAAAACTACAAACTACAAACTGTCTACTGTCTACTGTCTCTTCATAATAGGAACCGTAGAACAGGGCTCACCATACATAATACTTTTGGCCACAGGGGCTAGTTTGGCCGTTATCTCCACGTAAGCAGCAGTGGGAACAGGCAAGTCGCCGCAGCCTTTTATCACCACACGCTGGTCTGCAAAATCTTGTATATTTACTTTGTTCAACGCCTCAGTAATTAATATACTTTCTAGCATTTGTATATCGCCAAATATAATACGCTTGGCATAAGGCTGCAGTGCATTTGCCAATAACATATATGCCCATGTGGGCACTATAGCATCGGCACTGCAAGTAATTGCTACATGCTTATTTTTGTATGCTGACCAATCGTTGGTTTTTATAAATCCCCTGAAATCTTTTTCCTTTAGCACCAAGCCCATAAACAAGCAATCTTTAATATCGAAAATAGCACGTTCGCTCAGGTCATAGTAATCTTCCAGATTGAAAGTAATAAGTCCACTATTGGCTACCTTGTTTACAAATTCATCCATATTAATATATTATAACAATTTTTTTGTTATCTTGTTTTACCAGGTTCCCCTTTGGTCTTAATGCCATCCATATCGCCTATTTCCTTATGCTGCCACAATCCTTTTTCCCATTTCAACCCATCGAACGAGCCATCGGGTATCAAATTGTTTTTACCTTTTATCGGAGTGGGCGAGGGAATTAAATTATCAAACACAATCATAAAATTTCCGGGCGATGCTTCCGTGTAACGCAATATAATATTGGCATCATCTGCGTAACTAAGTATAAAGCGGTTTTTTAGTTTTTCGTCATTAAGTCTTTTAAATACAGGAGCACCCAATATTATTTTTCCTTTTTTATCAATAGTGAGCACATCAGCTATTTTTCGGTTGCAGCTACTATCGGCTTTATCGAGTCCCAAAAGCATATAATAAGTTTGCTTCTTATATTTTACCGTAGTTATTTTATAATACAATGCACCAAACCATTGCTCAGTGCCGCAGATAGCCATCTCAGCATCTTTGGTTAACAAACTATCGCTGCGGTCAATTAAAGGTATATAAGCTGGTATATTAGCATCCTTCTTTTTGCGTTTGATAGTTTTAATAAACTCAGGATTGAATTGTAAAACTCCATATTGTCGGTAGCTGCCATTGTGCATTCGCAGGTGCCAACTAAAAATTCGGAACTTATCATCCTCTGGTTTTTGAATGGAAACAGCTTTGAGCGAATCGAAAGGATAAAAATACGAATGCTCTATTTTAAGAGCTTTCACCAGTGTTTTAACAAAAAAGTAAGTAGTGGTCAGACGGACATTCTCGCTGGTATCATTGATAAAATAATGTGATAAGCCCTCTAGTTGTATTTCGGCATCATATAAGGAATCGAATTGTGGCTGACCTCTCTCTTGGGCTTTACAGGCCATACCTGCCAACAGTAGCGTAAAAATTAGAATAGTCTTTTGCATACAATATTATGAACGACAAAATTGCAGGATTATTGTGTGAATTTATCAACCAATTTTTGTTTGCTTAATATTGTACGCTTAATATTGTCATCTTATCCGTTGCATGAAGAAATTAATTTTACTCCTTATCATCATCATTATAAAGGCACATTATATATATGCCCAAACGGGTGCTATATTTGGGCAGGTAATGGAAACTGGCACAACAAAAATGCCAGTTGCTGCTGTACAAATCAATGTGAAAGGTACTGCCAAAACCACCAAAACAGATTCGTTGGGAATGTATGAAATTGGCAATTTGAAGGCGGGCGAATACACCTTGGAGTTTGTGCTGAGTGGCTATGAAAAAATAATATACAACGACCTCAAAGTTACTGCAAACGAGCGACTTAAGCAGGATGTGGAGATGGCACCCATTGTAGTTACCATGGATCAAGAGGTGAAAGTAATTGGTAAGCGTAAATTGATAGATATCGAAAAACCACAGTCGGGTGGTTATGTGTCGCAGGAGCAATTAGAGCTTAGCCCCGTGCGAAGTGTAGAAAAAATTATCAATACACAAGCAGGGGTCATGAATTCGCCAGCAGGAATCAATATTCGCGGTGGCCGAAGCTATGAAACGGGATTTTTGGTGGATGGTGTTTCTGCTACCGACCCGTTGAGCGGCACTGGTTTTGGACTCGACCTCGGTTCAAACTCAGTGCAAGATATAGAAGTAACTACAGGTGGTATTGGTGCCGATGTGGGCGATGCAACTGCAGGTGTGGTGAGTACAAAACTTAAAAGCGGTGGTGATAAAACTGAAATATTTGCACAATACAAACGCGATAATTTTGGGAATTATAAAACTTGGAATTCCGTTTTCAACCAACAAAGTTTGGAAATGAATTATGGTGGAAGTATTAAAATTAAAAAAGCAATGAATGGAAGCAAAGCAAAAAAACTTCGCTTTTATACGGCTGGCAAAATTGCGTTCACCGATGAGTATACACGCAATCCCGCCAACCAAGTTATATCATCATTATATCCCAATACCAAATGGACACCTTATCAAGATAATAGATGGAGTGGGATGGTAAAATTAAATTATGATTTCAACCCCAAATTAAAATTATCATTTTCGTATGTGCGTTCGCTCACGGTGAACCAAGACATAAATATGCTGCGTGTAACAGGGAATGATGTGGGTTTTAATCCCGGTTATCAATATATATTTAGCAAGCAAATGGACAATGCAAATACCTTCACACATGATAGTTATTTGGCCATCGTTACTTTGCAACATACACCAACTCGTAAGTTTACACACAAAACTACTTTCTCGCGTTTGTTTGTAAAACTTCGTGCCGATGCCAATGGCCGTGAGTGGCGACCCGATGTAGTGAATACGCAAATGGATCCCGATAATATTGTTACTTTTCCCGTTACTTATTTTAGCAAAAACGATTCACTCAATTTTGTAAATCCTACCAGTGGTTTATATAATAATAATGGTATCGCAACATTATGGCATAGTCATTATGTGGAAGAATATGTTTTTAGATGGAACGGAACTTATTATAGTAATAAATTTAATCGTGTAAATTTTGGAACAGAAATGAAGTTTCAAGAACTGCAATGGATTGACGTAAACCGCCCGTGGGTTGGGGCTCCCATACAATTAGCCAATGGGCAATATACACAAAGTTTTCGCCTAGGCGACAATAGTGATATATGGAAAGTGAATGTACAACGCGGTGGTTTTTTTGTTACTGATAAAATAAAATACAAAGGATTAATTGCAGATTTGGGTTTGCGTTTCGAATATTGGGCACCAGGTAAATATGTAGATGCAGCCATTGCAAATCCCAATGCTCCTATATTAGAACAAGTGCGACAAGATTATATAAAAAGCACGGTAAAATTATTCGACAGAAGATATAAGTTTAGGATGTTGCCACGCATTGCTGCTTCTTTCCCAATCCGCGATAAGCAAATGTTATATTTCAATTATGGGCATACTACTATATTGCCACACCCCAGTTATATATATGCAGGATTAAATCCATTATATACCGATCGTTCTACCATTGCACGATTGGGAAATCCAAATCTCAATCCCGAAGTTGATATAAGTTATGAGATAGGATTGCGAAGTGAAATTACGTCAAACGATGCACTAAATGTATCGGCATATATGAAAGATAAATACGATTTTGTAACTTCAGCCTCTGTATTAATTCCTGATGCAACGGGTCGTATGGTAAGCCGTACACTCCGCATCAATAGCGACTATGCACGTATGCGTGGCATTGAAGTAACTTATATAAAACGTATCAAAAATCGTTTGGTGGGGCAAGCATCTATATCATATATGATAGCAACAGGGCAAAGCTCGTCGGCTAACGAAGCGTTGAAGGAATTATTGGCCACAGGTGCACGCGAAGATACCAAAGAATTTTACCTTGCATGGGACCGACCTATCGATGCAAAAATGAATCTCACTTATAAAGTTGCCGATAAAAAAGGTTTATGGAATAATCGTTTCAATCGTTTTGCATTATATGCCGAAATGAACTACCGGTCGGGCCGTCGTTATACGCCTTATATATCGCAAGGCAACGAACCTATTACCAATCGTCCTATATTTGTACAAGATCCCAATCCCGATGCTAAGTTTAGCAAGCTAGGTACTTCATGGTTTTGGATTGATATGAATTTTAGGAAATGGTGGACGGTTAAAAAAACACAAATTGCGTTCACTTTTGAAATCACAAATATATTAAATAATAGAAACGCCACTATAATAAATCCTGTAACAGGCACTGCCTACAAATCAGGCCAAAATGTTCCCACTGAGTGGCAAGACCCACGTTACATAGATCCTCGTGACCCACGCAGCAGCGGCCTTCCTCCCCTTGATCCTTCTCGCTATTCGGAGCAAAGACATTATATGGTTGGGGTGTTGGTGAAGTTTTAGGGGAGTATAAAGTATATAGTATAAAGTAGCTCACGCGTATATATTTATTTACGAATTATTATACTTTTAAATCTACTAGAAAAGTTGTGTTTGGAAGACTTCCCCTCTTGCCTGCTCCGCTTATTGCGGGGAGAGGGGAGTGCGTTTTGGATGTGGGAGGCGAGGGTGTGTCTTACTAAAAGTATAAAGTAGTTGATGCGAACTAGTTTTCGTTTACCTTTGGTTGGTTCGCCGCGGCGAATCACCAAGCACAATATTTTTCACTAAGCTTATCTATATATTATATCAATTCTTAAACTAAAATAGTTCTCCGCCTGTGGCGGATTTAGTTTGTAGAATGGTAATGCCGAACTACAATACATTTAGTCCCTTTCTTTTGGACTATTATATATTGAGTTTCGGTATTATTTTGGGGCGTGCCGCCGAAGCGGCGTCGGGCTATATGCCTTATCCCGCTATCTAGCGGGATGCCGGCTTCTATCCCTTACGCGGCCGCACATAGCATAGCCACAATCGGGAATTCGCCACGGCAAATGTGACTTGTTCGGCCTTATTTAGCGTTTCTAACGCGACACAAATCAAATATTAATATAATTTCGCTTCAGCCCAATACCGTATATTCCTTACGCTATTTCATCTTAAATTATGAACGGCAAATTTGAAGAATAATTGTGTTATTTGAGCAATGCATTTATATATACCTATAATCAGTCTCGTTATATATAAAAGATAGGTAAAAAAATGGCTATATTGAATAAGTCCCTTCAGCAACGATATTTCTACTACCGCTTCTTCCTAGGCCTCCGCACATTCACCTTACTATTCTTCGCAGATTTTTCATGAAATGCAGGGCCAGGAACATGCTGAGTAGACTTCTTAAGTTTGATAGTTTTCATTTTCACTACAGGCTCTTCTTCTCTAATAATTTTATCGGAAATTTCTAAGTTTTCGGGAACCGATAATTGAGGAATATCATAGTTCATTAATTTCTGTATAGCTTCCAAATTTTCTAGTTCATCTTCTTTCACAAATGATATAGCAATTCCCTTTTTATCTTTTCTTCCTGTTCTTCCAATTCGGTGTATATATATTTCTGGAACCATGGGCAAATCAAAATTGAATACATGCGTAACCTCTGCCACATCAATACCACGGGCTATGATATCGGTTGCAATCAATGCCCTGCACGAGCCAGTTTGGAAATCATTAACCACAGCGAATCTATGGTTTTGCGATTTGTTAGAATGTATTACAGCAATATTGTTTATAGAGTTTGATAAATACTCATATACCAAATCAGCCAAATGTTTGGTAGATACAAATACCAATACCTTGCTCATGTCGGCATTTTCATCCAATAATAATTTGAGTAAATTTATTTTGGTATGGAAGTTTGGAACTGGATAATAAGTTTGTGATATATTTACTAAAGGCGTTCCAATAGGAGTGGCTTCTACTTTTTCTAGATTGGGAAAGTATATATCAATCAATGCTTCCACATCTTCATTCAACGTAGCGGAGAACATCAGGTTCTGTCGACGTTCAGGTATACTATCAAATATAATTTTTATCTGTGTTCTAAAACCCAAATTGAGCATTTCATCAAACTCATCTATCACCAGTTTTTTTATATTTTTGGTACGCAAATTTCCAGTTGCAATTAAATCAACAATGCGTCCTGGTGTTCCAACTAATATATCCAATCCTGCAGAAACTTCTGCTATTTGTGGTTTTAAATTCACCCCGCCAAAAACACCAACTGCGGTTAGCGATAAATATTTTGTGAGCTTATTAACCTCATCTAAAACTTGTATCACCAATTCTCTGGTAGGCACAAGTATCATCAACCTCGGATTTCTGTCTTTGGAATATTCCAATTGACGCAAACAGGGCAATAGATATGCATAAGTTTTTCCTGTTCCTGTTTGTGCAATCCCACACACATCCTTGCCCGACATTACTGCTGAGAACACCTTTTCTTGTATAGCAGTGGGCGTGGTCATACTCATGTCAGCAAGAGCGTTGAGGAGTTGTTTGTTGAGGTTTAATTCGGAGAAAGTCATGATATGTTGCAAAGATAGGGGAGAAGGGAGGAATAAGGAATAAAGAGTAAGTGCCAAGCGGCGTCAGCTCTGTACCCCCTTGATCGGTCATTCGCCGCGGCGAATGTGATTTGTTCGGCCTCCTATAGCGTTTCTAACGCGATACAAACAAAACTCCTATCCCGCGTCAGCACTTACCCCTAAGTACTATAACAATCTCCTCCCTCCCCTCCAATACTATAATTATATAACCGCTTTCTTTCGTTTTGTTGTCGCTATTTTAGATTATCTTTTCTTACGTTGTTCTTTGCGTGTTTTAATATAAGCACTAAACTCTTTTCGTTCTTTTTCTGTCCATGGTTTGTCCAAAACATAGAAGTTAACATTTTGTGGTTCTCTTACTAATTCCATTGTTGGAGTTTATATCATCAAAGATACAAAAAAAATATCTTTTTCATTCTAGTTTTTTGTACCAAAAACTCCCATCACGCGTCAACTCCTAACCCCTAAATACTCCCCCAATTAGGCATTCGCCACGGCGAATGTTCGGATTCAATTAGCGTTGCTAACTTGACAGCGTATTAATATAATAATTTTCGTATTACAATACTTTTTTAAATCGGAAGACCTTTACTGCTTGTTTGTTTGCACTTTAAATTCTTATTTCTTCACTGCATACAAACCATAACCTATGGGGAAATTATCCATTCTGCCAAATATTTTACCAAATAATAAAACAACAAGGGCAAGCATTTTATATATAGTATAACGCAGATTCCATTTTGTCTTTGGTCTTGACAAGTTTTCAATCATCGTTGAAAAAGTTTCGCCTAAATGGCAAAAATCTTTTATTTCAAATTCATCGCCAAAATATCTTATATAGGTATCTTTTGATACCCTCCAATAATCAACTTTATCGTGAATAGGGTAGGAGAACGGTATAACTAACAATAGCTTACCTCCAGGTTTAAGGGTTCGTTTAATTTCTTTAAATGCTTTATCAATTTCGTATATATGTTCAAGCACCGAAAGGCATATATATGCCTCTTGCGAGTTATCAGCAAAATCGATATTTGTGGCATCTAGTATTTTATCGCAATCACCACCAATATTTGTGTTGAGGTATGACTTGCTCTTTGTAAAAAAGCTTGAATGATTATATTGTTTTTCCGAACCAATCTCTACAATATTGCAGTCAAAATCATTGCTGTGTTTTATAAGAAAACTGTTTTGATAATGTCTAAAAAAAGAAACTTTTTTAGAAAAGAAAATTTTTAAATTTAAATCATCTATCAATGATTCTGGTAGTGTATTTTTACCTGACATATTTTTATTTTTAAATAATAGATATATTTTATGCGACCTAATAAAAATGTTCGTTGTAATAATTTGAATACAAACAATTTGAGTTTTGAAGCAATTAGGCAAAGGTAGGTTTATCTTTTTGAATATCAAAAAAAATATGTTTTCGTATGAATTAAAGGGAAAGGAATAAGCGATAAGGAGTACTAATCCGCAAGTTCTAACTCCTTATTCCTTAACCCTTAGCACTAACATTAACTCCTCCCTCATATCTAATACTATAATACCCCCAATACACAGTAACAGATAAAACCATATAATAGGTTTTGGTTTTTCGTTTCCTGCAATGGTATTGAAGAGCATAATGACTATAGGCAAATTGGCAAATATTGTTTGTGCTTCGGCAACGGGGAGGTAAGCAAGAACGGCTATGCTAAAGCTTACGCCCAATACGGGACCAGAGATAGTACCTATAATAATATATATAATGCCTTTGGGGTTTTGTATAAAAGGTGCAAGTGGAAATATATTAAACTTACCACGAGAAGCATCGGAAAATATGATAATAAGCGTAGCACAAAACATACGTATAAGTCCTATAGTGTAAGGCTGTGGCATGTTAATGGGGTCGATTTCCCGGCCCATTTGTGTGATGGCGAGTCCCAAGCCTTGGCAGATGGCAGAGATGAGTGCATATATAAATCCTGCTTTTATAAGTTGTGCTTTATTTGCAGTATTCGTTTTGCTTGCAATTACGAGTATAATACCTCCAATTGTAATTGTCATTCCCAACCAACCTATTATATTAATATTTTGCCCACTTAGCATATAAGCCGCAACAGCACCAACCAATGGTGATGCACAACTGATAAGTGTTGTATACGTAGAACCAATAGCACGAAATGCTTTAAATACAAAGTAATCTCCGATAGCCAATCCTACAATTCCCGATAAGCCAAAATAAAACCAATGGGAGTTTTTGAGTAGTGCAAATTCAGTTATTATATCCGAACCATTATACAAAAATATAAAAAAAGAAAATATAAATAGTAATAAAGTGGCTAACGCCAATCTTGATTTATTAACCAATGCAGGTTCATATATTTTAGATGCTTTGGTAAAAGCTAGTACAGCAGTGCTCCTGCACACTACCGTGAGCAGAGCATATATAATACCCATGTTAACGAAGTCTGTCTGCTGAGCGAACCAATGCTTCGTCGCGGTTGATGCCAGCTACGGTGAAATAGTTGAGGACTAGCATCAATATCATTAAAGCAATATTAATCCAGCTAAGCGTGGTAATTTCCAATACATCAATATTCTGAATACCCATCCATATTTTTATAATAGATAATATAAAAAGTATGATAAATAAATAATTCAGAAAGCAGTTACCGCGTTGCAATTTTCGGTTACGAAATTGGAATATGCCCACGAAAGAAAGCAATAAACTGGTGCAAATTGTAATAAGTGGGAACAAAAAAGTATCATTCACAATTAAGGAACCACCATCAACCCTCATGGTGAGGTCGGTTGCCGTTATGCATTGTATATAAGCATGTCCTTTAAAAATATAATTGAGTTGTATAATGGGCATCGTTGCAAAATAGGAAGCCAATAGGAAATTGATGAATAAATAGAGGTGTTGGATACGTTGGATCATTTTACAATTTATAATTAAACGTCAT
The DNA here is from genome assembly GCA_034439655.1 of Bacteroidota bacterium. Taxonomy (NCBI): domain Bacteria; kingdom Pseudomonadati; phylum Bacteroidota; species Bacteroidota bacterium. The sequence continues at coordinate 20,032 of JAWXAU010000181.1, forward strand.
TCTGAGTGGGCTTCCCACGAAGAATCTGTCGGGGTCGAATACAAATTAGGTCTCCGCTTGATGAGATTCTTCGGTTGTGCCTCCCTCAGAATGACGTTGGGATTTCACACTGCGAAGATGAACACAGAACTTCAAATATTTTGCATTGGCTGTGAAAAAACTTTTAATTTTGTTAAGAAACATGGCTAATTAAATAGTTAACTTTGTTCCCATCATAAGTCATGATAAAAACCTCCACCATCGATCAGATAATCAACACCGTTCGTATTGACGAAGTAGTGGGAGAATTTGTATCGCTCAAAAAACGCGGGGTGAATTATGTAGCCTGCTGTCCTTTCCACAACGAAAAATCTCCGTCATTCACAGTATCGCCCACTAAAGGTTTATATAAATGTTTTGGATGTGGCAAAGCGGGGAACTCGGTTCATTTTATTATGGAGCATGAGAGCATGAGCTATCCGGAAGCTCTCCGATTTTTGGCTCAAAAGTATAATATAGAAATTGAAGAAGATAAGAATATTGATGCCGACCAAGTAAGGCTTGAGAACAAGGAACGTGAATCATTACTTGTGGCTATAGACTGGAGCAGCAAGTATTTCGAAAAAACTTTATTTGACAATGAGGAAGGCCAAAATATAGGACTCAGCTATTTTGAAGAGCGTGGCTACCGACATGATACTATGCACAAATTTGGATTGGGTTATTGCCTGAACCAATGGGATGGATTTATTAATGCAGCCACTACAGCAGGTTATAAAACAGAATACCTCGAAAAGGGTGGACTTATTAAGCAACGCGAAGACGGAACATGGTTCGACTTTTTTAAAGGACGGGTGATGTTCCCTATCCATAACCTTACGGGGAAAGTGATAGGTTTTGGAGGCAGGGTATTAGAAAAAAATGCAAAGACTGCCAAATATTTAAACAGTCCCGAGAGCGATGTATATCATAAAAGTGATGTATTATATGGAATTTATTTCGCCAAAAAAGCCATTAAGGAACATGATAATTGTTATTTGGTGGAAGGGTATACTGATGTGGTAACACTGCACCAAGGTGGGGTTGAGAATGTAGTTGCATCATCGGGCACCTCGTTAACTGAGGGACAAATAAAATTAATCAAACGTTTTACAGATAATGTCACAGTTTTATATGATGGCGATTTTGCAGGTATCAAAGCTTCGTTACGGGGAATTGATATGTTGCTTGAGAATGGTTTGAATGTGAATGTAGTTGCTTTTCCTGAAGGAGAGGATCCAGATTCATATTGCAAAACTTTGGGCGGCGAAGCATTTGCAGCATTTTTAAAAAAGAACAAAAAAGACTTCATCACTTTCAAATCCGATTTATTATTAAAAGATGCAGAAGGCCCGATAGGCAAAGCAGAGGTGATGCGGAATGTGGCTGAGAGTGTGGCCAAGATTGCCGACAGTTTAAAGCGTGAAGTATATATAAAAGAACTTTCCAGCATCTTCGATTTGGGTGCTGAAATATTTACGGGTGAAATAGCCCGCATTCGGCGACAAAAGAGAGAAAATACAGATCCTGGATTTAAGGAAGCTACTTCAGGAGTCAAAGAAAAAAAGTCTATACAAATTCAAAAAGATATTTTTGACTATTGGCAGGAACGTGACTTAGTAAGAGTATTATTATTATTTGGCGATATGGAAATGAACGAGGGGCAAACTGTTGCCGAATTTGTATTTTTAGAATTGGAAAATAATGGTATTGAATTGGAAGATAATTTGAGCAAGACAATTTGTGAATATTATGATACTTTAAAAGGACAAGGAAAAGTACCCAATACCAATCATTTTGTGAACCATCCCGATCCTTCCATTTCACAATTTACAGTAACGGCTCTCACAGAAAAATATTTGGCAAGCCCGCATTGGTTCGAAAGATATGAGATACAAGTAAAATCACAAGAGCAAAATTATCTGCAGGATGTGGTATCGGCCATTAACAGATTGAAGCTGCGTAAAACAGATAAGTTGATGGAAATTATTAGTGATATGATCAAGAATCCAAAAGATGATGAAGAGCAAGAATTGAATATAAAAGCTCAACAAGAAATTTTGGAAATGCGGAAGGCTTTGAGCAAGACTATTGGGTCGGTGGTGATAAGGTAGCATTTATTGCCGTTGACTTTTATTGCCGTTGACTTTTATTGCCGTTGACTTTTATTGCCGTTGACTTAAGTCAACGGCAATAAATGCTAATACAATTTTATTTTCTGCCCTTCAGTTAATTTTTCAATTTTTAGTTTGTTTAATTTCATTAATTTGGGTTTGTCCAAATGGAATTTTTTGGCAACCTTACCTATGGTATCGCCTTTTTTGGCAGTGTAGGTTGTAGGTTTTTTAGCAGGCGTTTTTATTGTATCTTTTTTAGGTAGCGTTTTTTGAACTGTGGTCGGTTTTATTTTTAATTCCTGCCCTACTTTTATACTATTACTGTCAAGCCCATTCAAATGTTTGAGTTCATCAACAGTTATATTGTATTTTTTTGAAATACTATATAATGTTTCCTTTTCTTTTACAATATGAATATTGGGATTTGATATTATGATGCTTGATGAAGTATCTATATTTTTGTGGTTTCCCGAATCCCGAATCTTATTCGGGACGGAACCAACTACTGTATCTTTTGGTTCTTCTATTTTTGTTTTAACAATGCTGTCTTTTTTAACATTTTCTTTTGTAGGTTGTTTGGTAGTTCTGATGGCGACAGGGATATATAAGTTTGGTTTCTCCTTTCGTTCATCATTCAAATATATTTTTTCGCCAGATGCTGGTTCTTCGCCTATCGTCATCAAATTTCTATCATACAGTTTGCTAAGTTTGAGTGCATATATTTTAGAAATAGTTTTCATCGTTTGCCCTGGTTTAACTATATGAAAGTCTGTTGTGGCATGGCGGCGTTTTGGTTTTAGGTATATAGTGTCTCGTGCATGACAAGCTTCGGAATCGCTGAGATCATTATACTTGGTAATTTGCCATACACGCATATCATTTGCATTGGCTATCATTTGCCAAGTGTCTCCCGTTTTGGTAATAAGTGCGGGCGTTTCGTTAATCTCTATATAGTTTGAAATTTCCGCTTTCCATTCTTGCTCCACTGCTTTTTTTTCGATAGAATCTGGAACTATTAAATCGTATTGATGCAGATTGTATTTTTCTACATATTCAATTAATTTTTGCGGATATACAGGATTGGTCGCATAGCCTGCTGCTTTTAATCCGTAGGCCCAACTTTTATAATCTGTAACATCCAAATTAAATAAAGTACTATAACGACTGTTATGTAATAAAAAATCGCTGTGGTCATGATAACTTTGCCAGGCACTATCATAAGCACGGAAGCATTCCTGTTTTTCGTCATCGTCTTCTAATATTGTTTTGCCCGTCCAGGTGCCTTTACATTTTATGCCGAAATGGTTATTCCCCTCCTGTGTGAGGCGGCTATTTCCTGAACCACTTTCTAATATTCCTTGTGCTAACGTAATGCTGGCAGGGATACCCGAACGAAACTTTTCCGCTACGGCAATATGTTTGTATCTATTTATATACTCTTCAGTACTCATTCTTTTTTGAGCATAAGTACATATAGGACCTAAGGCTACAAGTATATATATAATGTATTTGTGTTTTTGAGCCATAAAATTTGTGCAAGATAATTAAGTATATATTTTTGAATTCGGCAAAGTAATCCACCTTTGCACATTACCTATATTGCGATTCCTTTTTTGTGAACACTACCAAAATCATCTTTTTTCAATATTATAATAGTTGAAAGCATACAATTTTTTGCACATTATATTTTACGTAAATAGCCAACTGACGCGTGTTTAAGGTTTATGCACAGTTTTTAGCTATATACCCCAATAGCTGCTTCAGGACATGAACTTGTATTTTCGTGGCAGTAAAAAATGGTCATAGACAAACTGCTCACCCCTATAATCAATTTGCCCGATAGCGAAGGACAAAGTGCTTTGGATGCTTATGCCAAAATGTTGGGTATTTTTAGGTTTGTCGATTTGGACGAAAATACCATCGAAGAAGAACGACTACAATCTGCTTTATATAGGGTTCATTATAGTACCGCACTCGAAGGTGTAGATTACCAATTTGAACACGTAAAACAATTGGTGAATAACGAAAAACAACCGCTCGAACAGTTAGAGCGTGAAGTAATGGGCTATCACCAGGCAGAGATGTATTTGTTTAAACGCATGGACTTGCCCTTCGATGTATATATGATTAATGACATGCAGCAAGTGTTTTTTAGCAAACCACCCGAAGGCATTAAGAATGATCTTTTCACCAGTCAAATATATACTTATCAAGGGGTGGATTTATCATTATTATATGATACCGGCATGTCAGCCCTTTGCGATTTTTTACAGCACGATACACAGTGGGATCCACTTACCCAATCGTGGGTGATACATTTTTTTGTGATGATGAAAGGCCCATGGGGGCAAGCAAATGGACGAGTAGCTAGGTTGCTGCAATTTAATTGGTTGCTGCGTCATAACCTCACTCTGGCGGGGTTATTGGTTATCGAACAACAATTATACAAACATAAGGCAGTATATATTTCACTCTGTCAAACAGCCATGCAAAAAGGCAAAGAAGCGAAATTAGACAGACCCATAGATTTTACAGATTATATTAAGTTTGGCTACAAATTTCATAAAGCATATTTGGAAACTTTGCAGGACAATCTCAAAAATTATTATACCAATAACACACATTATAATACTGCCGGCCCGCGTCTCAAAAATGTAATTAATTATGTATTTGAAAAGGCAGGTAGTATAAATTTTGAAAGTCACCAAGGATTGAATGAACGCCAACAGCAGCTTATGCAAGTATTATATAGGCAAGGTGTAATTCAAACCAAAGAATTATTCGACACTTTCGATGTGAACCGCAAAACTCTACAACGCGATTTTATAGAACTCGCCGAACGTGGCCTCATAAAAGTAACAGGCGAGGGGAGGGGCGTGAAATATACCTTGAACATGGGAATTCCATTGCCCGCCAAGTTGCAGCGTTATCAAGCGATATTGTAAGTGCCCTTCCGTCATCTTGAACATTGCGTCAATGCGAAAAATCTTTAAAAATCGGAGCCACTAAAAAAAAAATCTTCACTGCATTATTGCCGAATACAGGTGGTGCATGAATGGAGAATAATCCTTGGAATCCTTAAATCCATAACACTGAATCTATCAGGGATGGTTCAGACAAA
>JAWXAU010000182.1 GCA_034439655.1 Bacteroidota bacterium
AACTACATCCCGAAAGCCCCGCTTAATCCCGATAATTATCGGGATGCGGGGGAATTAGTCCCTTTCTTTTGGACTATTATATATTGAGTTTCGGTATAACACCTCACACTAAGCAAATAAAGTACTAATGTCCGGAATTCTCGGCTTCTTTTTTCTTTGGAATTATATATTCAAATTCTCGGCGGTAGAACAAACCAACACCATTCGTCATCACATTCTGGCTTAACACGGGGTTACTGGTATTTCGGTTAAATATATTCACCCTAAAGTTTCCATCTTTGGTTATTAAATATTGTGCCGAGGCATACCCCAATTGGGTATTGTCAAAATTATAGTTGGCTTCTACTATAAAATCTCCAAACTTATTGGTAGTTATAGTTTTCATGAAACCAAAAATAGTTGCTCTCGCTTGTGTAGGATTAGCCGATTGATAGTTGATGGTTACTTCCCAACCCGGAAAAACTTGTGAGAGCCAATTACTGGCTTGTGCTGAAAGTAAATCATTGATACTGCCATTCACTCCGCCCGATGTGATAGCTCCAACAGTAACAGTACCCGACGATGAACCCTGCCTTGGTAAAAAACTTTTTACAAATAGCAAACTGAATACCTGTCGGTTCAGTTCTTCAGGGTCGCTTTCTATTTGTTTGAGGGCAGTAATTAAAAAGGTATTATTATCACTATTTTGGTTAGCGATATCAGGGAATTCGAGACCAAATTTTATTTCAGGTTGTAATAATAATCCACGCAAATACATAATAGTATTTACGGTCACAAGTTGGCTGCCACCCCCCGACGAGTTAAGCAATGGGGCAGGGCTTGCTTTTATTTGGTTATAGGCAACCATATTCATCTGTGCTTTAAAAGGATCGCCATCCCATAGCAATGTTCCACCGCTTTTTATCTTAAATAATTTATTATATATATTGAGAGCTGTAAACAAATATTCTCCTTTCTCTATAGTATATAAACCATACATTTTAAATTCACCTCTGCTATCTATCTCCAGTTTTAAATTACCATATCCTTCGCCTTTTATTATATCATTTATTGCTTTGTCAAATATAAGCTGCACCTCGGCATCGCGGGTAACTTCCATATTAAAGTTCATCACAAAACCACTTTCGTCTTTGGTTTTTTTTGCTGTGGTTTTTTTCTTTATTTTAGCAGTATCTTTTGAAGTGAATTGTATAAAATCGCTCACATCCGAACCCTTATCATAATTGATGGGAATATATATATTTGTTCCTTTCTCGCTTCGGGCATTTATATCCATTTGTATATGGTCAACGGGGCCTGTAAATCGGGCACTGCCGCTAGCGAATGCCACGCCGTAGAACAATGCATTGTCCTTCTCGTTAGTGTTTAGGCACATAATATTCCTGCATTTGTTTAAGGCAAAATTGAGCTCATAACGATCGTAGTTTTTATGATATATCTTCCCCTCTAATACAGCAGTACCTTTGGCCAACGGACGATTTTCGAACACTGCGACAGTTCCCAAATCAATATAGTTTTTCTCAAGTTTTACCACATGGTTATATATAATATATCTTGTTTTAAGATAATCAATAGTGAGGGCTGCTTCTTCTATGGCCACTATGCCTGTAATAATTGTTTCTTTAAGTGTTCCATTTACTTTAAGTTTGGCAGTAGCTTTTCCCTTGAGGTTGCTTCCAAGGAATTTTGCATAGGATTCAAAACGGGACAAGTCTACATCTGGCAAATTCAAATCCAAATCAAGTACATTGTTTTTTGATAGGTTCACCGTGCCTTTTATTTCCAAATCTTTCATATAACCAGCCAATACTTTTATATTGGGATATAATAGATTTTTGCCTTGGTCGTACTTGGTTTTAAAATCCATGTCGCCTATGGTATCTGTACCCAAAACAAATTGGAATACATTTAAATTGGCAGTTATGATTGGGTTGTCCATTAACTTATTTATATATATTAATCCCGATGCCTGCCCATGCATTCCGCCTTGAACCGTTTTTACAAACCCATTAATGATATCCAGATTAAAATAATGGCAACGAATATTTAATCCACTCTCGTAGCTATTACTAATTTCTCCATCTAGAGAAACATAAGTTTCGCCTTGTAAAATATTAAATTCAGGTACTATATATTTGCCATGCAGATAATAAAACCTGCTATCATTTCGTATTTTAAATTGCTCTTCGTAAGCCCACACGCCTGAGCTATCAAAATATACCAATATAGTATCGTGGCCAAGCCGAATATTACCTTTTAAATCGAAACCATAATTATTAAGATCCTTATCGCAATCCATTTTAAAGACAATACTTCCATTATTCATGGTAGCCTCCAGGTTTGTAATATCAAAATTAATTGAATCATTCAAATTCATCTTGCGTATACTTCCCTTAATATTTATAAAATCCTCTCTTTGAGGTTTGTTAGTGGTAAAGTTAATACCCTTAAAAGAAACATTGTCCCAAGCAAATTCTGAACAAATAATACTGAGTTTCAAATTTTCATCAGCTTTATTATAATCACCTTCTACATCCCCTATTCCAATTTTCATACGTGAAAATAGTAAATCTGTAATAGGTTTTGTATTTTTGATATTGAGTTTAAAGTTAAAATTATGGTCGAAAGCTATAGGCTGACTGGTAGCATAATCAGGAAAGTAGTGGTTGAAGAAGTTATTCATTGCCACTGGCAAAGTACCCAAATTGTACTGGCCTCCAAGGTCTAAATCAAGTATTTCCGATTTGATGGATAAAGAGCTATTTCTATCATTGCTGCTTGTATGAAATGCGATGCTGTTTGTTTGAAATAGTTTCTTGTTTCTATAGATAGCTAAATTTTTTAGTATAATACCTCCTTCAATGTTTTTAGCAGAATTGCCTGTAATATCCAACGATAAATTTGTTGTAATAGTAGAAGGGACTGTATCGAAATGCAAAGGTTGCAAATTTGCATTTTTAATTATTGATTCAAAGCTAAAATGGGGCAGCTTGCCACCAAAATCTATTATGCCCGCCAGGTTCAACTCTACATTGGGATCGGCAACGGCTATATTCCCATTAAATGATTTATGACCAAACTTTCCATTGGCTGTAATATTACTATAAGTATATGATTTGTACTCAACAGTATTAATTAAAGCATCAATTTTAGTATCAAGGTCGCTAATGGTAAACCCGCTACCATCAATACTTGCACTACAGGTAATAAATCCCACGGTGGGGCTTATATTATAAAATTTCCCTACATCAAATTTGTCCAAACTAAACTCACCTATATACGATGGTTTTATATTGCTGTCCTCAGGGAATTTCATATTCAAATTACAAGTGCCTATACCAAGTTCGGTTTTTATATTACCACTCAAAGTAAAATCAGAGATATATCCCTTAAAGTTCCCAACGAAATCCATACTCCCCATTTTGGCTATTTGAGCAGGAAGGGCAGGAAGGTGCATGATTTTTTCAAGCTCGTCTTTTTGTGTAGCGGCTTGGCTTATATCAAAACTCATGTGGGTTTTTTCCACATCGGGCAATCCTATAAAATATATATTCCCTTTTATTACAGTTTTGGCTCCATAATTAATTTGCGTATTCATAATTCTTAAATTGCTTACAGGCCCTTTAATATTTCCACTAAAAAGATAATTTTCGGTAATGCCTTTCATTATTTCATTGAAGTACGCCAAATCTTGGCCGCCTACCTTCGATGTTAGTATATGTCCATCAATCTTAACAGAATCTACAAAATCTTCCAGATCTTCGTAATCATTATAGGAAAGTTTTAATTTATTACCCACCTTGCTATAAGGTGTGGTAAGAGAAAAATTATCAAACAGCATTCCCTTATCGCTCACTGCCAACGAGCTTTCGACATTGGTAACACGCCAACCACACTTTTCTATAAAATTAAAATCAGATATTTTGCAGTTAATAGAATCATCAATAAGTTTGATCTTGTTAATTTTGGCATTCAGGTATCGAAATTCCATATAGTTCAAATCAAGTTGCCGTGTATCGGGTTTCTTTCGTTTATCGCTCCAGCTTAACAAACTGTTTATTAACTCCACATCCTTGATATTGATTATAAATGGTGGTTTTTTAGGACCATCGGGTACATGTTTCTTCGAGAAATATTTGCGTATAAAATCTAGGTTATTCCCCTTCACACCGGGGTGAACCATAAAATTCAATCGTGCTTCGTCCAACACTATTTTATGTATTACAATATTTCTGGTAATTACTGTATTTAAATCGATATAGGTTGTTAGTTTTTTAATGCGACAAAGGCTATCCTGTTGCTGGTCGTTGAGGGAAACACCATAAAAATCGAACTTATAAAAAGTGAAGGCTACACTGTCAATATGCAAGGTGGTTTTAAGCTCCTCACTATAATACTTCTCTATTTTATGGATGAAATAATTCTGAAATGACTTGCTGTTGAGCAATACAAATAAATTGGTGGCCAGAAAAAAAATGGCCGATACCACAAATACCGATATTTTTGTAAACTTTTTACGCAAACTATGTTGCAAAGTTAATGGTTATAAAATTAATGCCTGATATTAACATTCTTGCTATTGAATCGAGCTGCGACGATACGGGTGCAGCGGTTATTGCTAATGGCAATATTCTTGCCAACGTGGTAGCTACCCAAACCATTCATGAAAAATGGGGTGGGGTAGTGCCCGAGCTGGCTTCGCGTGCACACATGCAACATATTGTGCCTGTTGTACACGAAGCATTAAAAATAGCAGGAATCAAAAAAAACGATTTAAGTGCCATTGCTTTTACCGCAGGTCCTGGACTAATAGGCTCACTGCTAGTGGGTGCAACCTTTGCCAAAAGTTTTGCCTTGGCATTGGGTATTCCACTTATTAGTGTGAACCATTTGAATGCACATGTAATGGCTTTGCTCATAGATGAACCCAAACCTTCGTTCCCGTTTTTATGCTTATTGGTTTCGGGCGGTCATACACAGTTGATGGTAGTGAAAGCACCGCTTCAATTTGAAGTTATTGGCCAAACCACTGACGATGCAGCAGGAGAAGCTTTCGATAAAACAGCAAAAATTTTAGGCCTTGCTTATCCAGGAGGACCGTTGCTCGATAAACTTGCCCAGCAAGGAGATCATACGATTCACAAATTCCCAAAACCACAAATTCCCGAGCTCGATTTTAGTTTCAGCGGTTTTAAAACATCGGTACTATACTATATAGAAAAGCAAAAAAAAATGAACCCTCATTTTGTAACCGAAAACTTAAACGATTTGTGTGCCGCCATACAATACACCCTTGTAGAAACCTTAGCACATAAAGTATTGAAAGCTATCGCACAAACAGGCATTACACAGGTAGCCATAGCTGGCGGCGTAGCAGCCAATAGTGGTTTAAGAAAAAAACTACAAGACTTATCGCAACAAAAAGGATTTAGTTTATATATTCCCGCCTTCCAGTACTGCACCGATAATGCTGCTATGATAGCCATTACAGCACATTACCAATATCTCGATTCCGATTTTGCTGAGCAAAGTTTGGCTCCATATCCAAGGGCATTATAATATCATTTGCGGGATATATATTTACACAACAATGTGTGAATAATGTAACTTATTTCTAAACTTATGTAATACTTTTCGATAGGAAGCTATTCACCTTTGCTATCGTAATAATTCCATTTAAAAACATACAATCCAATTAATTCCTTAGGATTATTAAAGGAATCAAAAACAAAAAAATAATTCATACTCATAATTTTTTAAACCAAACCTAACATGGCACTCTTAAAAGTAATCGAACTATTAGCCGAATCAAAAAAAAGCTGGGAAGATGCAGCTCAAAATGCAGTTACCGAAGCATCAAAATCTATCCATAACATCCGCTCGGTGTATGTCCAAGATTTAAGTGCAGAAGTAGATAAAAAAGGGAAGATTATCCACTGGCGTTTAAATTGCAAAATAAGTTTCGAGAAAGATGAAAAATAACTTTACACTCTAATATTGGCGGGTATTCTCACCTCCAACAATTTTAGTGCAAACAAATCCGAAAATGTTCGGGAATTGTATTATAAAGCCATATAGACTAAGGTGGTGGAGTAGATGCAAATTAAAAATGTTTGCTAAGGTTTGGTTATCTTCGCCATGATTTTACATCTTTTATGCCCTTATTCGTTTTAAAGCAATACCTTTACCACGCTAATGTGTTTTTCAGCTAGTGCAAGTTTTGGAGCAGGTGTTGTTCTTTCTGTAATAGGAGTCGCCTCCATAAAAAAAGTGCGAAGTCCGTCGCAAAATGCTTTTGCAAGTATCCCATTAATTTTTGCTCTTCAACAAATTACAGAGGGCTTTGTATGGCTTTCATTTACTCACGCCTCATTTGCTTTTGTACAAGAGGCTTCAACATATATTTTCTTATTTTTCGCTCAAATAATATGGCCGATATGGGTTCCCTATTCCATATTAATACTCAAAAAGAAAGAGAAACGACAAAAAATAGAAAAACTATTAGTTGGGGTTGGGGGAGTAGTATCGCTCTATCTTGCTTATTGTTTATGGTGTTACCCTGTGGAGGCAAAAGCAATAGGTTATCATATATCATACAGTCAACACTACCCATCGCAATTTAGCCTTTATGGCGGGGTACTCTATATTATTGCCACAATTGTTCCGCCTTTTTTTTCCAATATCAAAAGAATGTGGGCATTGGGTACCGCAATTTTAATTTCTTATATCATAACAGCAATATTTTATGAAGCTTATATTATTTCCGTTTGGTGTTTTTTTGCCTCGGTTATAAGTATTGCCGTATATGCCGTTATGCATCGAATTAAAACCTCGGATGAATTCACGAAAAAAGGGAAATACAAGCATCAAATTATCGCACCTATTATTTGACCACTTTTATACATTGACATAACCGCAATTGCGACATTTCATCACAAAACCATATCGTGCCCCAAAAACTACTTATATATCTTTTTATCCTTTCCTTTTGCAAATGCGGAACAGAACCTGTTTCAGATAAAAAGGCTATTGTCACAAAAGAAAAATCCGATCTGGAAATTCCAGAACTTGAGATAAATTACCACCTCATACCGATAGACTCAAATTCTATTGCGTGGCTTAGTTCCATAAAATCGGACGACAGTTTGAAGCTTATATATTATTTGAACAGAATTGATAAACGATATTTATTGACTCAGGATAGTGTGCTGCTGCCCGATACATTTATAAATGATATACTGCAGTATGCTCCTTTCCCACAAAGTGTGACGGCACTTACAGACATTCATAAAATTATTTTTTTCTCATACCTTGCCCAGTCATTTGCTGTATATGAGCAGGGCAAACTTATCCGCTGGGGGCCTGTGAGCATGGGCAAGTTTGATTCCCGAACCCCTTTGGGTTTATTTAATACCAATTGGCGATCGAAACGGGCCATAAGCACAGTGAACAAAGATTGGATTATGAACTGGTTTTATAACTTGGAAAATATTGGTGGGGCATCTATGCATGAATATGATTTGCCAGGCTTTCCAGCATCGCATGCCTGCGTACGTTTACTGCAAACAGATGCTTTTTGGTTTTATAACTGGGCCGATAGTTGGATACCTATTGATAGCACTAAAATTGCCGCACAAGGCACCCCGGTTATTATATATGGTAGTTACCCCTTCGGCAAACGTAGACCTTGGAGAGCATTGGCTGAAGGCAATAGGTCTACTATTATAACTGAGAAAGGTATTACCCAAGAAGTGCAAAATTTTCTACCGTTAATTCTAAAGCAAAAATTGGAGCGAGATTCTGTTATACTGAAAAAGGCGGTACAATAAATTACCCCAAGCTTATACTTGATTTAAAACTTAATGCCTTCAGATATGTTTATTTACCGAACAACAAAATATTGAATCCTTTCTTTTGGGTATATTATATTTTGGATAATATCATTTTTCATTTATAATTTGTAACATGCAAGGCAAAAAAATTAAACTAAGCACTATCGATACACGTGCCCCAGAAAAGTTTCATAAAGAGGAAATAAAAAAGGAACTTCAGAAACTCAAATTCAAACTCGAAGAGTTGCAAAACCTATTGTATGCTGAAAACAAGCACGCATTGCTTATTATATTACAAGGCATGGACGCATCGGGAAAGGATGGTGCGGTGAAAAACGTATTTGCCTCAGTAAATCCAATGGGCTGCCGTGTTACTTCTTTTAAGCAACCTACTGCTCTCGAAATGAAACATGATTTTTTATGGCGAATACACCAGCAGGTTCCCGAGAAAGGAATGATTGCCATTTTCAATCGCTCTCATTATGAAGATGTTTTGGTGCAGCTTGTCCATAATGATGTGGAAGATAAAGTTGTAAAAAAGCGATATGAACACATCAATAATTTTGAAAAATTACTGATAGAAAATTCCACTACCGTGCTTAAATTTTATATGCACATATCAAAAGAAGAACAACTGCTAAGGCTGGAGGAAAGAATAAACGACAAAACTAAAATGTGGAAGTATGATGAGCATGATATTAAAGAACGCATGCACTGGAAAGAATATATGAAAGCTTATGAAAATGCTTTTGAACATTGTTCGATTCACGCTCCTTGGCACATATTGCCGTCTGACCAAAATTGGTATAAGGAATATTTGTTAGCAAAAAAGATAGTTGAAACTTTAGAAGGATTTAAAATGAAATATCCTGGATTGGAACGGCAAGAATAGAATTCTCTTTGTTAAAGAATAATTGATAGGACTCCAATAAAATTTAAAATTAGGTACTTGAATACTATCGAAGCTCTTTTTTTTTGCAAATATGTGTTTTGCAAATGGGGAGACCTTGATATTTAATGAAGTGCTTGCGTTTTATTGCTTACTAATGGAGTTTCGCTATAACCTACTCCTCGGTTACTTTAACCACATTCGCCTTGATAGTTAAATTAATCATAGGCTGCCTAGGGTCGTTGAGCATTACTTGCACATTTTTGCTTTGTAAACCAGTTTTGTTGGTGGGGTTATATATAACAGCCACATTGCCTGTTTCACCCGGTTTAATTACGGTCTTTTCCAGTTTAGGAACTGTGCAACCACAGTCGGCCTTTGCTTTGTGTATGATGAGGTCTGTTTTGCCCATATTTTTTATTACAAAATTGGTCGACACATGCTCATTGTCCTTAATGGTGCCAAAGTCGTGGGTGGTGCTCGCAATAAAAGCATTAGGTGCTTTGGCCATAAATTTTTTGCTCGTATCGGGGAAAAATTCTTCCACATTGGCCGATACAAAAATCCCAACTTGTTTTAGGTCAGGATCAGTAGTATTCATCTTAGCCTCAGCGAAAATAAATCCATAATCGTTGATTGTTTTTCCATCGAGCGTAGCAAGTAATTCAATGGTTTCGCCAGGTAATATCTCCATTTTTGATGGGGTGAATTTTATATAAGATGGGCTTTCAAACCCAAGTAGTTTGATAGGTTCCGTACCTTCATTATATATTTTAGTGGCCGTTGTTTTTGCTTTGTTGGTCTTCACTTTGTCCATCGCAAAGTGGTTCGTGGTCATCCTCAAATGTCCAAATTTATTGGGATACCAGTCTGTGGGGCCTTGTGGTCGAGGAATTACACTGCCCGAAATATCCAATAAATGGTAGTAGGGGACAGTATTCGCTTTTACAGTGATTGATTTGTTAAATTCCCCTTTTTTCATAGTGGGGTCGAATGTAGCCTTTACAAAACCCTTTTCGTTAGGTTTAATAACTCCTTTACTATATTCAGCAATGGTGCAACCGCACGAAGTCTTAACTTCATCTATTTTAACTGGGACTTTACCCACATTCAAAAAATAAAAAATCCCGTCTACCTTGCCGTCCACTTCATTGATGTTGCCAAAAAGATACTCCGATTTTTCCCAAAGAATTCTGCCTAGTGTATCAGCGGGCACTTGGGCTTGTGCTATCTTTACCCAAGCTGAAAATGCAAAAACTATTATAATGTATTTTTTCATATCTATTTTATACAGACGCAATAATCGAACTAAAAGTTGTACAATAGTAAGTGGCTGCAATATATTTACTATACTGGTCTGAAAGCCAGTTTGTTTTTTTATGTTGGATTCTTTGGTTATTCAAAAGTAAAATTATTAAATATAGGTTTTGCTTTAGGGTATTATCTTCGCAGCCTAATTTTTTTTATACATTCAATATGCAAATAGGCGACAAACTTCCTGACTTTAATTTGCTGTGTGCTGATGGGAATTGGTATACCCAATTTTCATTTGCCGATAAATATGCACTGGCTATTGTTTTTACCTGCAACTCCTGCAATATTTCAAAAGCTTATGGACAAAGACTTATTGATATTTTTCATCAATTTGAAGAAGACAATTTGGGCATTTTAGGTATCAATAGCAACGATGCTGAAAAAAGTCCGGAAGATGGTTATGACGAGATGGTAACTATTAGTAGCAAACTTCATTTACCTGAACTTCATTTCCGTTACCTGCACGACCCGACGCAGGATGTGGCCAAAAGATTTGGAGCCAAAGTGAACCCAGAGGTATTCTTGTTCAACTCAAAAAGAGAGTTGGTATATAAAGGAGCAATTGATGATTGTTGGGACAATGAAGCAATGGTTACACAAATCTGGCTTGAAGATGCGATAGATTATGCATTGGACGGTGTTGAAGTCGATTACCCTGAGATAGATCCTATTGGCTGTCCTATCATTTGGAAATAACATAAATTATAAAAGCCCGCCCAATCGGTGTTTAAAACACTCGATTTATATATCATCAAAAAATACTTCGGCACATTAACACTTATGTTGTTATTGCTGTCGGGCATCATCACGGTGTTTGATGTGTCGCAAAAGATTGACGATTTTATTAAAAATGATGCTTCAGTATACGCAATTTTATTTGAGTATTATGCTAATTTTTTACCTTTCATGCTCAATTTATTATTGCCATTATTTGTTTTTATAGCAGTAATATTTTTCACAGGCCGCATGGCTGGGCAAACAGAAATTGTGGCCATCATGGGCAGCGGGGTATCGGTCAATCGCCTTTTAAGACCTTATATGATTTGTGCCCTTGTCATCACACTTTTATCGGCATATCTATACAATGAAATAATACCCGGTAACCAAATAAAACGGTGGAAATTTGAATACGAATATATCATACCCAATCGTGCCAATGTGAGCCGTAATCTGCACAGGCAGGTTCAACCAGGGGTATTCATCACCATGCAAAGCTTTCTCTATACCGATTCTACCGGCTACATGTTCAGTGCCGACAAATTTGAAGGGAAATCTTTGAAAACAAGGTTAACAGCTAATAGGATTAGCTGGAACAAAAATACGAAGAAGTGGAAACTGGAAGGTTATACAATCAGAACCTTGGGCAAGGAGGGCGATAAGCTGGAAACAGGAATTTTTTTAGATAGCACTTTCAATTTTAACCCACGCGATTTTATACAAGATGAACATTGGGTGGAACAACTGAACTATGCAAGGCTGAATGATTTTATTGCTAAAGAAAAATCGCGAGGGGCCGAAGATATAGAATGGTATGAGTTGGAAAAATACCAACGCTTTTCCATTCCCTTTTCCACATTTATACTTACTATTATAGGATTTGTGGTTTCATACAAAAAAAGTAGGGGAGGGATGGGTCTCAAAATACTCATAGGCATTACCCTCAGTTTTTCTTATATCATATTAATGCGTTTCGCAGGGGAGTTTGCTAAAAAGAATGTTATTCCAGTGCTTTTGGCTGTGTGGATTCCGAACATTATATATTCTATTATAGCATTCATCATGTATGTGCGTGCTATTGCAAAGTAGTTTTCATTTTCAGATCATTTCTACCCTCAGCGATATCCGCAAAAGTTTCATTATGTCTTGAAAACTGTCACCATTTTTTATATAAGAGTGGTTTTATCTGCCAAAATTTCCTGTTTTGCTGATGGCAAAATAGTTGTAAAACGTCCTGCAAATAAAAATATATAACAAACAAAAAACATGGGAAAAATAATAGGAATAGACCTCGGCACCACCAATTCTTGCGTATCAGTAATGGAAGGCAATGAACCAGTGGTTATTGCAAACAGCGAAGGTAAACGCACCACGCCATCAATTGTGGCATTTTTAAAAGACGGAGAACGTAAAATTGGTGATCCTGCCAAACGTCAATCAATTACAAATCCAAGAAACACCATATACTCTATTAAAAGGTTTATGGGTAATACGTTCGATCAGGTTACCAAAGAAGTAGGTCGTGTGCCTTATGAAGTTGTGAATGGCGATAACAATACACCTCGAGTTAAAATAGATGAACGTCTTTATTCACCTCAAGAAATAAGTGCTATGATTCTTCAAAAAATGAAGAAAACTGCTGAAGATTTTTTAGGTACTGAAGTTAAAGAAGCAGTTATTACCGTACCCGCTTATTTTAACGATGCCCAACGCCAAGCAACCAAAGAAGCTGGTGAGATAGCAGGTCTTATAGTAAAACGTATCATTAACGAACCAACTGCCGCAGCTCTGGCCTATGGACTCGACAAGCGTAACAAAGACATGAAAATTGCAGTATTCGATTGTGGTGGAGGAACCCACGACGTGTCAGTACTTGAACTTGGTGATGGTGTGTTCGAAGTTAAATCAACCGATGGAGATACTCACTTAGGTGGCGATGATTTCGATCATAAAATAATTGATTGGTTGGTTCAGGAATTTAAAGATGAAAACAGTGGACTCGATTTGAGCAAAGACCCGATGGCTTTGCAACGCTTGAAAGAAGCTGCCGAAAAAGCAAAAATTGAACTATCAAGTAGCCCGTCTACTGAAATAAACCTTCCTTATATAATGCCAGTTGATGGTATCCCCAAGCATTTGGTTCGCACGCTTAGCCGTGCAAAATTTGAACAATTAGTAGATGATTTGGTGCAACGCACAATCGAGCCTTGTAAATCCGCATTAAAAAATGCAGGCTATACCACTAGCGATATTGATGAAGTTATTTTGGTTGGAGGTTCAACGCGTATTCCTGCGGTGCAAGCAGCAGTCGAAAAATTCTTTGGCAAAGCCCCCAGTAAAGGTGTAAACCCCGATGAAGTGGTTGCAATTGGTGCAGCTATTCAAGGAGGTGTGCTTACAGGCGAAGTAAAAGATGTATTATTGTTAGATGTAACTCCATTATCACTTGGTATCGAAACAATGGGAGGGGTGTTCACCCGTTTAATTGAGTCGAATACTACCATTCCATCCAAAAAATCTGAAACATTTAGTACCGCAAGCGATAGCCAGCCTTCAGTAGAAATACATGTGCTACAGGGCGAACGCCCAATGTCGCGTGACAATAGAACGATTGGCCGTTTCCATTTGGACGGAATACCTCCCGCACCCCGCGGAGTGCCTCAAGTAGAAGTTACTTTTGATATAGATGCAAATGGAATACTCAGCGTCTCAGCAAAAGACAAAGGAACAGGCAAGGAACAAAAAATTAGAATTGAAGCATCTAGTGGATTAAGCGATGCCGAAATCAAACGTATGAAAGATGAAGCTGCTGCCAATGCCGATGCTGATAATAAAGCCAAAGAAGAAATTGAGAAGCTTAATGCTGCCGATGCATTGGTATTCTCAACCGAAAAACAAATAAAGGAATATGGCGACAAAATTCCTGAAGACAAAAAGAAAGCAATTCAAGATGCTTGCGATAAGCTTAAAACAGCCCATGCCGAGAAGGACTTTGCTGCAATCGAAATTGCATCAACCGAATTAAATGAAGCATGGAACGCAGCCTCGCAGGATTTATATGCCGCAACCCAAAATCAACAAACACCACCTACCGAAGAAGCCAATACCAATAGTAATAGCAATTCGGATAAAAATGCAGAGGTGACTGATGTGGATTTTGAAGAAGTTAAATAAATAGCGAAAATACTTTCCAAAAAGTAGCCGTAACTTAACAAGTTGCGGCTTTTTTTATTGAATGGCTTTGACTTTCATCAATATTACATTGTAAGAAAAGTTAGCTCTCAAGCATCTCTTTCCTAGGTTGTCCAATTATTAATATAGTTTTCAAATACTTATGTACATTAATGGCGTTTGCTTAATTTGTAAGGTATGTTTAAATATTGTATGAGCAGTATGTTTTACTTTCCGAATTTTGACCTACAGATTAAAACATACAAAAAATGAAATCACTATTACAAATCATTCTCATCTCTCTACTATTTACATTACCTGCTTCTTCTAACGCTGCAGAAAAGCCTGCAAACCAAGACAAACTAGGCTTTATGAAAGCACTTCCTTTTGACAAAATTCAAGAGTACGCCAAAATTGACAGAAAACCTATTCTGCTCTATTTCCATTCCAAAACCTGTATTACCAGCAGACAATTCACCAGGGAAGTTATTTCTACATCTACCGTAAAAGGTACCATAAGAAAACACTTTGTGAGTATGAATGCCGATGTATCTAGTAAGGAGGGGAAAAACACCGCTCAGAAATTTAATGTTTACACGCTGCCTGCCGTGGTACTGATTAGTGCCGACGGTGAATTAGAATATGTGTGCGAACTTAAAATGGATACTGGTGTTTTCAATGGATTGATTAGCAGCTTTTTTTCTGCTTGCAATATCTATAATTCCATTAACGATTTAAAACAAACAAATGGAATCACTTTTAATGAAGCTGCCAATAGGATAGGGGCTTCGTATGCTAAGAGGGATTTTAAGAACAATACTTTTGCCTCAGCAGATTTGATGGCACATCAACGCACCTTAGATTTACCTGAACTTTCAGAAGCTAACGAAGGTTATATGAAAGAATGGGAAAACCAAAAAATTGCACTTGAAGGTGATAAAAACAAAAACTCAAAGGTTGCAAAATCAAATAATTAAAATTTTAACAAACTAATTCATCCCTCTCACACTCCCACAAAAAGGGACTTACTTTTAACTAAGTGGGTCCTTTTCTTTTTTGGAGCGGCAAAGCCCTTTATTTCTGGGTGTTTATAGCGTATCTCCCTAGAGCAGTATACACTTAAATGATTTAAGGATAGGATATCGTGGATTAATTGGGACAACACAATCCAGCTAGGTATAAATTAGATATCAACAGGAAATCCTTCAAATTCTCATAAAAAAATACGTTTAAAATAATACAAATCAATATTTTAATGGCCAAATAGAAAGCATTGCTTCATGACTTTTCTGCGGCTGTGCATTAACAAATGTTAAGTAACAAGCAGTCGTAATTTACATTTGTAAACCGCCTCATTAACAAATGTTATATGGTAATTATGTGTTTATTAATCAATTAGATATGAGTGAAAATGAATTTGCTGCAAGGATTAACTCCTTAATTGAGAAATTGAATCACAACAAGAAGTCATTTGGTGAATCAATAGATGTTTCTCAACCTGTAATTACACACCTGTGCAATGGAAGAAATAATCCGTCATTAGACATCTTGCAAAAAATAATACTAAATTACCCAATGGTAAATCCTGAATGGTTAATTACCGGGAACGGTGAAATAATGAAAAACAACAATGAAATTAATCCTTACGAACAAATAAAAGAAACGCTCGAAAATATTGATAGCCTAATTGTTGAAAGCAACCAATCCATGCACAAGGCAATTAAATTAATTAGACAATTAAAATCAATCCCTTAGCTTATCAAGCATATTGTTAAGCAATTTAGCTTCAGCATTTGTTATTTTTTCTGAAACATTAATTTGTAGTTCAACCAAAGGATCCAAAGAAAGTAAAAAATCTAATCCTTTTTGGGTGATGAGCAATTGCTGCATCCTCCTATTTTCGGGGTTCTCTGTTCTTGTAACGTATTTTTTAGCTGCAAGCTTATCTACCAACCTGGTAATATTAGAAGCTTTATCAATCATTCTATCAAGAACTATTCCTACAGAAGCTGAATTTGGATATTGACCCCTAAGTATGCGAAGCACATTGTACTGTTGCGATGTAATGCCATGTCCCTTGAAAAACCTTTGGTGAATACGTTCAACCCAACTAGAAGTATAAAGTAGATTAACCATAAGTTTATGGTGTTCGCTATTGAATTTTTTTTGTTTGATGGCTTCTTCTATGGTGATCATAATCCAATATTAAGTGGTCAAAAGTAGATTAAAAACATGAGTATAAAAAAATCAAATAAAAAATAGATTGGGTTAAATATTTAATCGCATAAAACGAATAAGTGTGGAAAAAAATGCAAATCGGATGCAAATTAAAAGGGTTCAAATCTTTTAATGATTCAAACCCTTTCTGCTCTAGTGGTCTTGAAGGGAGTCGAACCCCTAACCTTCTGATTCGTAGTCAGATGCTCTATCCAGTTGAGCTACAAAACCGTTTATCAAGGTGCAAAAATAACAGAAAATAACGGAAATGTGCAATAAGATGAACAAATTCTTTTAGATTTGCTGTAGTGTATCGAATGAAGTTAAAAGCGTTGCTATGGTTAGGTCTTGTCTTAGTGGTATTTATACCTAGTAAAGCTTTTTGTCAAAAATTTATATTAAGTGGTACTATCACAGATATAATTACTGGTAAACCTATACCCGGCGTGCTGCTAACATCTGATGAGATTAGGTGTTTCTCTAATCAATATGGTGGATATATGTTTTTTATTGGCTATGGAGAACATAATGTCAATATCCAATCAGCAGGGTACAGAGATTATAACATTCGCATAAAAACATATAATGACGAGGTTTTTAATATCGCATTATTGAGAACACCCGATTTGGCAGCACTGCGTAAGACAAGCCAGATATTACAAAATGATTCTATGGGTACCAATTCAGGAAAATATATTATAGACAATAAAAAACTGAATCGTTTACCGGTATTATTTGGCGAATCGGATTTGCTCAAGAACTTGCAATTTGCCCCGGGAGTATATAAGAACAGAAGCGGCGTGGTTTATACTTCAATTAGAGGATGCAATACCAACCAAACCAATTTTTTTGTGGATGGTGTTCCAATATATAATATTCAACATGCCTCGGGTTATATGTCTGTATTTGCAGAGGGTGATTTTAGCCACACTGAATTAGTAAAAAGCGGTTTAGGTGCCAATTTAGGCGGAAGATCGGGAGGGGCGGTTTTGTTTACACCTAATGAAGGCGATACAAAGAAAATATCTGGCGGTTACCAGCTTAGCCTGCCTGTATTTTCGCTTAATTTGAATGGCCCAATAGGTAAACGGCTTACTTATAGTGTTAGTTATCGTAGAACATATATTGATTGGTTGTTTAAGCCTTTTAGTAATGATAGCAGCAAAATCGCTTATCATTTTTATGACCTTAATGTGAGATTGAAATTTATTCTTAATAAGAAGAACAATCTCTACTTTCAAATAATAAACAATATAGATGCATTATTTATATATAGGAAAGAAACCGAAGCCAAAGGGAATGGCAAAACTAACGAAGTAAAAATAAATGAAAACATTAAATATGGTGGCTATACAAGTTGGCTCAAATGGGAAAGGACAAAAGCTAAAGGATACAGCACGCTTTGCTTTGCCGTTAATAATATAAATTCGCTTTTTGCGATCAAGGTAGATGAAAATTTAATTGCTGGGGCATTTGTTACCCCTATTTCCAAAAGTAATTGGGACAATTCGCGGGGGTTCAATTCTATTGGTGTAATGTATGATGAATATATTGTGAGACCAAAAGGTAATGTACTTTTTGGTGGGAACTTTTGGTTGGAAAATTATGAAACAGGTAGCCAGAAAAAATTTCAGACTTCGGGTGCCACCATATTATATGATACTACTTATAGGTTTGAACCCAAGGTAAGACAATATACAGGAGCCTTATATGGTAGCCTCAATAAACATTGGGACAATGGGCACAAGTCTGTTACTATTGGTGCTAGGCTTAGCATGGCTTTAGTTGGAGGCAAATTTTTTATAGTGCCCGAGCCCCGTATTTCTTATTATCAGTTACTCAGTAAGAATTGGCATTTTAAAATGTCGTATGACAGGACGGGGCAAATGAAAAATTATTTACAACCTACATATATTGGTATCGTTCGCACCGACCAATGGCTGCCAGTTTCATCGGTTAATGGGCCACAAGTTAATGACCAACTCAGCGTTCAATTGATAAAGACTATTAGTAGAAAATGGTCTTTTGAAGGTAATGCATATTATATTTATATGGAACGGGTAAGCCTGCCTAATCCTGGTGCAAAACAAACCAACTATTTTTCAAATTCAGTTGATTTTAATTGGCACAATCAATTGGTACAAGGCTCAGGCAAAAGCTATGGAACAGAATTAATATTGCATAAAAATGCTGGATTAAGTAAAGGATGGATAAGTTGGTGCCAAACCTGGAGTTACCGAAAGATTGAAAACTATAACGGTGGCAACTTCTTCCGATACAACCTCGACAGGAAAAGCGACCTCACCTTGGCGATGACCCATCAATGGCAAAGAAGGATTATATGGGGTACAACTCTAGTACTCTCTGGTGGATTCCCCATATCTATCCCAATTTCTAAATTCTCATTACCCCAAGGAACACAGAATTATCCAAACTGGCAAGGCCAACAAGTATTGTTATATGGTGGAAAAAACAATTCTACCTTTGGTTTATTTAAACGAATAGATTTTAATATGAACCTGATTGGCAAGCATCCCGATGGCAGAAAGCACCAGGTGTTCACAATTACACTATATAATTTGCTTTCTAGCTTTAATCCCGAAGTATTGAATTACACCTACGACAAGCAAACCAAACAATATAAATTAATAGCGAATTGGTCTTTTCCTTTAATTCCCGCTATAGGCTATCAATACCGATTTTAGAAAATGAAAACTGATATAAAAATACCCATATTATTTTCCATCATCATTTGTTTGATGCATAGTTGCCAGCGAGAGATCAATCTTACTTCCCAATTTGAAGAGCAGAAACAGGTTGTGAATTGTCTTTTTGAAAATGGCAAAAACTTTTATGTATATACCTCGCTTACTGGCACACCGACTGATACAAATTTATTGGGCACCAATGCTAATTCGGTGGTAATACTTTATGAAAATAACTTGCAAAAAGAAATACTCCCTTATTCATCCAACAGTGCCGTATACCAAAGTAATACGGTAGCCAAGATCGGTAATACCTACAAGCTAGAGGTTCGCGACACACGATATCAGCCTAGCGATAAACACTATATGGTAACAGCCTCCACAACGCTACCTGACAGTATTGGTTTAATAAATCCGTACTTCAAAGATTCGGTGATGCAAGATGCATTTGGCAATTGGATGGGTAAAATACACTTTGAAGTAGCAGACAAAAATGGTATGGTAAACCCCGAATTGGTAATTGAGTATTATGATCCACAGAAGTCAGATTATTCACCCATAAGCAATTTTATACCTGACAATAATTGGAAAAAACATGCAAGTGCAAGTATTTCATCAGGAACCTATACCATTAACAACAGCGACTGGAATGGGGCGACTGTTGCTTTCGATTTGTTTGTAAGCAGTATCGACTATAATGCATCGGGGCTAACGCAGTTCAGGTTAAGCTTATCGAACCTAAGCACTGACTGGCGAAACTATCAAACTTCATTGGCAGCTTATTTAAAAGCAAGCGGTTCCGATGACCAACTGAAAGTGCATTCTAATATCCTAGGTGAGGGTTATGGTATATTTGCAGGCAAGTCGATAAGTAGGGTGGTGGTTAAATAATTAATATAATTTCACTAAAATTCTTTATTTAATCTTCTCCTAATTTGCAATTGAATAAACTCGCCTACATTTGTGCTATAATACTGATATTAAGTAATACTAATTAATAACTAAGATTTTACCATGTTTAAAAAATTTCTAAATACTGAATTAAACCCATTTCGCATAAGCATGGGGCTTCTTATTTTAAGGCTGAGCGTAGCTATTCTGATGATACCCCATGGCTATAATAAAATGGCCCACTTTGCCGAGAAGCAGGCCAAGTTCATGAGTTTTATGGGGCTAAGTAGTGAGATTTCCCTTGCGTTAACAATAGGTGCAGAGCTATTTTGTTCCCTACTTTTAGCTGCGGGTATTCTCACACGTTTTACTTTAATACCACTTATAGTTGCCATGATGGTGGCTGTTTTTGTGTCGCACCAGGGCGAAATATTTGGTGATGGACAAGAAGCTTTTTTATATATGATAACCTACGTGGTGCTATTTATTGCAGGGCCAGGCAAGTTTAGTATGGATACCTTGTTGTTTAAACAAAACAAGAGCCTCTATAAATAATTAACTGTATTATTATTAAACTCAGGTATATTGAAAGTTATAATAATACTTTTTGCTTTCTTTTATCCAAGTGCTTCGACAGCCCAAGCGAAAGATAGCCTATATGCCGAAATAACTTTTGACCGAACGCAGATTGATACAGGTAAGATAAATCAATTAGCTCCTTGCGTTTTTCAATATAGGTTTAAAAATACAGGTAATATTCCGTTAAGCATAAACTATGTTCACAGTTCATGCAACTGCATCGAACCTACATGGTCAAAAGAAAAAATAGTACCCGGCGGTTATGGCTTCGTTTCTTGTATTTATGACACAAAATCAAAAAGTGGCAATTTTAGCAAAACGGTATTGGTATACAGTAACCACCGCAAAGGAAGGCAGGTGGCCGTGCAATTAGTAATGAAGGGTTATGTAGCGAAGTAGTAATCTTTAAATTACGAAAGCAAACTAAATTTTACAAACTTTTAGCAGCTACATGAGCATGTCAAAATGCATGTAGTTGATTGGCTGGTTTACCATCCCTATTTCTATAATAGTTCTCCGCCTGTGGCGGATTAGTTTTTAGAATGGTAATGCCGAGCTACAATATGCTTAGCCCCCCTTTTTTTGGACTATTATATATGGAGTTTCGGTATTACCTAAAAATACATGTGAATCATGTAACTATTCCCTGCAATTATATAACGCTATAAGTAAATATAAAAATCAACTTTGTGTACTTATTAATTGAAGAAACCAATATGAATATATACATGGCATTATTAAAGAAAATAGGCAGCCTGTTTTTATTTTTATTGATGGCTTCATTTAGTTACGGAACGCTATATACAGCAACTTCTTCGGGCAAGTATAGCAGCAATGGCACATGGTCGAGCGGGGTAGCTCCGCCCTATACAGTTTTGCTCGACCAGATAGTTATACAATCAGGTATTACCGTAAACTTGGACAGCGACCTTGTTATTAGTGGTAGCCCATCGGAACTGAGTATTTCTGGCACACTCAATACCACCAACAATTCATCGCTTTTACTTGATATTGGCACGGTAAAAGGTGCAGGAATTATTGAACTTAATTTGGTTAATATAGATACAAATTTCGTGTTTCTATTTACTGGTTCGCTAAAAGTAAATGCTTTGTATTCTTCGGCAGGTTTTCAAACTTCAGCTAAGTTTATGGTGAAAGTGGTATTGTATTTAATCTTTGATACTATATCGTTAACATCGGGTGGCGATTTGGATGTAGGGAACAATGCTACTATTATAGTGTCGGGTGGTTCTCTTTCAATAAGTTCCGGCGGCTCGGTTAATCTCTCTGGCAAATACAATGTTGCCTATACCAATAGAAGTTTGGTTACAGGTGCCGAGCTAATTGGCACGGGACTTAACAATATTACTATGGATGTAACTTCTACCAATTCGCTAACACTTTCTTCTGATCTGCGAGTGACAGGAACACTATCGCTAATTAGTGGCATCTTAATGCTTGCAGGTAAAGATTTGATTATTAATGGCGGGGTAGCCGACACTGGTAGCGGAAAAATTTCTTCAACTGCATTTTCCAATATTATAATAAACACAAGTGGCGGGGATTGTGGAGCGATTCGTTTCAATGGCAATTCGGCCGCAGTAAATAAACTTGTTGTTAATATAGATTCTGGTTATGAGGCAAACATTGAAGGAGGGATTACCATCACTGATGAACTACAATTGAATAGTGGCATATTGAATTTCAATCATGCTGACCTTGTATTGAATGGAGGTATAACAGGTGTTGGGTATTTGAGCGGTGATAACAGTTCAAACCTTACCATTGCAACCAACGCTATTGCACTCACAAAACTTAAATTTGCAAGCGGTGGAAATTCGATAAACGATTTTACTATGTCGGTGGGCATGGGCAATTCAGTATTATTATCGGTTTCCGATTTAATAGTGAATGGGACTCTCTCGCTCAAAAACGGAGCCTTCGATTTAAATGGACACGATTTAACCATCAATGGCAACATTACCGAATCGGGCGTTGGGACAATTTCATCTTCTTCTTTTTCCAATGTCATAGTTTCTTGCCCTACATCGCCCACGGGCAGTATAGATTTCACTTCTACTGCTGACACGGTAGGTAATTTTACGGTGGATATTGGTAATGGTGGAATAACTACACTTAATTCTAACTTATATATACACACATCGCTCAACTTCAAAAAAGGTAAACTGGACATGGGGTCTAATGCATTAATTATAGATAAAAGTGCTATCATAAAAGGCAGTGGAGTTTCATCCTATATCATTACTTCCATAAAAGGTTATATTGAAATGAACTTAGTAGCAAATGGTAATTATACAAGTTTCCCATTGGGCACTATAACTGCCTTCGCCCCTGTGTCTATCCGATTAAATTCAGGAGCAACAAACGGGCAAGTGCAGGCAGGTATTTTTAGCCATGTAATGAAACTTGGAACTACTGGCGATAACCTTTCCACCAGCAAACCTTTGGTAGATGCCACCTGGCACGTGAAGTCAAGCATCGCTAATATCAATATAGATTTGAAAGTAAACTGGCCGGCAGTGCTTGAAGTAAATGAGTTTAACCGCAGTGAGTCCTATATAGTGTCTGTGCGAAAACTCCTCTTTTTTTATTTTCAATTTTTGGAATCAGTACTGTATGCTCCCAATGTTATGAAAAATCCTATATGCTCCTG